>DASVST010000487.1:0-13370 GCA_036387965.1 Segetibacter sp.
ATTAGCAATGGAAGAGAAACTTTCATGGGACTTACGGAGGCAAGGTTATGCAGTTTGGTTTAATTAACTATTTACACATATGAAAACTTGGAAAATGAGAATGCTGTTTGCTTTATGTATTTTTTCGGCCGTGCTTCCCTCATGTAGTAATAACGCTCCGTTCAATAACTTAGACATACAAAACGCGGTTTACTTGTTTGGTCCCGCACTTGATTCAGCTACAGTTAAAATAGAAACGGCTTGTGATTGTTGTACAAGCAACGTGGCTTTTTTCAAGGATAGCACATTCATTCAAATTGCATATTGTGTAAGTGGTGATCATTACTCCAAAGGAAAATTTTCAGTCAACGGAAAGGAAATCACTTTGCGTTTCGATTCTTTAAGCGTTACGCAGTCTTTCGGCTTTGTGGCAGACACAGCTTATGAAGTAAGCAACATTCCCCTGCCGAATTCGACAATACATATCACCAATTACAAATCGAAGCAGGTATTGCTATATAAAAGTGCTGGAACTACAGAGTATGGAATTAAAGACGAAAGTATCACCCACAATAAACTTCTTGAAAGGCTGAAGGCAGATAGTATATGGCAAAAGCTACATGTAAAATAAGCGAATACTAAGGCGCAATGGAGTGTTTATAAAACTACAGGAAGTAATAATCTTCACTGTTGCACGTACCATTACTTGCAACTAAAAATAAGTACATAATAACTTTTTGAACTCACCCAATTCTGTTCTACATTAGTAACCGCATTAAGCGCAAGCTTTTCTTCTTGCCCAAACCAAAACCCACAAACATGATCAACTTCCGTTGTCTACTTGCTGTAACATTACTGCTGGTAATTAATCCTCTATTTTCATTAGCACAAAACACGAACGATACACGGTTGCTATGGCAGCCAACCATCAGCAAAAATGCGATTGCATTTATTTATGCTGAAGACCTTTGGGTAGCTAATCGCGATGGATCGTACCCGAGAAGAATAACAGTAAGTGAAGGGTCAGAATCAAACCCGGTGTTTAGCCCCGATGGGAGCATGATCGCTTTTACCGGTCAGTACGATGGCAACACAGACGTGTTTGTGGTTCCTGCAGCAGGTGGTGTACCTAAACGTTTAACCTGGCACCCCGGCGCAGACCTTGTCCGCGACTTTTCGCCTGATGGTAAGAAGATACTTTTTGCATCGCAGCGTAACAGTTTTACCACACGTTACTACCAGCTGTTTACAGTAGATATAAACTCCGGAGGCGAGCAGCAACTGGCTATACCAAATGCATTCTGGGCGTCGTATAGTCCCGATGCAAGTAGCATTGCTTACACCACCATACCCGACGCATTTGAGCAATGGAAACATTACCGCGGCGGTACCATGAGCAGGATATGGTTGTACGATACCAAGTCGCACAAGGTTGTTGAAATACCAAAACCAAAAGGAGGAAGTAATGATACAAAGCCGGTGTGGGAGGGCAACAAAGTTTACTTCCGCAGCGACCGTGATGGCGAGTTTAATTTATACAGTTATGATGTTGCAGCTAAGTCGGTAAGTGCACTTACAAAAAATAAAGACTTCCCTGTTTCGAGCCTTGAAGGTTCAGGTGATGGAATCATATATGCGCAGGCTGGATACCTGCATGTGTATAATCCATCGAACAACAACACATCAAAAATAAAAGTTGGTATTGCAGCCGACCTGTTAGACCAGCGTGAAAGATTCGTAAAGGGTGACCAGTATATACGCAGCGCTACTATCTCGCCTACCGGCACAAGGATCGTAATAAATTATCGTGGCGATATACTTACGCTACCTGCTCAAAAAGGTGATGTGTTTAACCTGACGAATACAACCGGCGTTCATGAAAATCAACCTGCATGGTCGCCTAACGGAAAGTCTATTGCATATTTCAGCGATGCGTCTGGTGAGTATGAATTGCATATCAAGAACCAGGATGGCACCGGCGAAACACAGGTGATCAAGCCGGGTGGTGCAGGCTTTTATTCGAACATTCATTGGTCACCCGATAGTAAGAAGATCGCTTTTGTTGATAATGGTCGTACGCTGTATGTAACTGATATTGCTCCAGCTAAAACATCAAAGATTGCGCAGGATGACAATTACCTTCCCGGTGCGTACAGAGACTTGTTTGGCAGCTGGTCGGCTGATGCAAATCATATTGCTTATACAACAATTGCTCAAACAAATTTTCAGCGTGCATACGTGTACTCTTTGTCGGAGAATAAATCTTATGCTGTTAGTGATGGTTATTCTAATGTAACAGAACCAACATTTGATCCTTCGGGCAAATACATTTACATGTTGGCGAGTACCGATGCTGGTCCTGTTGTCAATTGGTTCGATCAGTCGAGTAACGATATGGAACAAACCAATGCTATCTATTTGGTTACGTTACAAAAATCAGTCATCTCTCCGTTTGCAAAAGAAAACGAGATAGAACCTGTTACAGATACTGCAAGCAGCAAAGCACCTTACAAGGCAGATTCTAACCGCACCAGATTAAGAATTGATTGGGATGGTATTCAAAACAGGATCGTTGCTTTCCCGCTTCCTACAGGGCGGTATCGTTCATTGAGTGCAGTTAAAGAAGGTGAGCTTTTTTATCTTGCTGATGCACCACATAGTTCTGCACCAACATCACTTAACCTCTTTACTTTCAAAAAGCGTAAATCAGAAAACCTGATGCCTGCGGATGGTTACAGCATTGCAGCAAAAGGCGAGAAAACTTTGTTTGTTACAGGAGGCAAATGGGGCATCGTTGCTACGGGTCAAAAGCCTACGCCGGAGTCGATGATCAACACCAGTTCTATACAGGTAAAGATCAACCCGAAGGAAGAATGGAAGAACATATTTGACGAGGCATGGCGTGTTAACCGCGACTACTTTTATGACCCCGCTATGCATGGTACAAATTGGGCGGCAATGAAGAAAAAGTATGAAGTGATGTTGCCTGATGTTGCAAGCACAAACGACTTGTATCGTGTTATGCAATGGATGTTCAGGGAGGTGGCTGTTGGGCATCATCGTTTTAATGCAAGCGGCGACAGGCGTGTTAACCCTGAGTTTGTACCCGGTGGTTTATTGGGTGCAGATTATGAAACAAACAACAACCGTTACCGCATAAAGAAAATTTATGGAGGGTTGAATTGGACACCAAGTTTGCGTTCGCCTTTAACAGAGCCTGGTGTTAATGTAAACGTTGGTGATTATGTTTTGAAGGTGAATGGTGCCGATGTTACTGCTGATAAAAACTTCTATAGCTACTTTGAAAACACGGCAGAGAAGATCGTAACACTTACCGTTGCATCGTCAGCCGATGGTGCAAACAGCCGTACAGTGAAAGTGGTTCCTGTTGCAAATGAAGTTGCATTGCGAAACAGGGATTGGGTAGAAGGCAACATGCGCAAAGTATCTGAAGCAACGAACGGGCAGGTTGCTTATGTGTATGTTCCTAACACCGGTGGCGGTGGACATGAATACTTTAAGCGTTACTTTTTTCCGCAGGCTAATAAGGCAGGCATCATCATCGATGAAAGGTTTAATGGTGGTGGTCAGTTAGCAGATTATTATATTGATATTTTGAAACGTCCGTTACAATCGTATTGGCGTTATCGTTATGGAAAAGACCAGAAGGCGCCTAACGCTTCTATACAAGGTCCGAAGGTTATGTTGGTTGATGAAACAGCCGGTTCTGGTGGTGATTATCTTCCTTACTTATTCCGCAAAGCAAAGCTTGGAACCATCGTGGGCAAAACCACATGGGGTGGATTAGTTGGTGTGCTTGGATATCCAACATTACTGGATGGTGGCGTAGTAACTGCACCGAACCTTGCCTTTTTTGATGAAAATGGTTTTGGCATAGAGAACGAAGGAACACCTCCTGATATAGAAGTTGAGCAATGGCCCGCTGATGTAATAAACGGTCGCGATCCGCAACTCGAAAAAGCGATTCAGATTGTTATGGATGAGTTGAAGAAAAATCCACCCACAAAAGCGCCGACGCCTAAGTTTCCGGTAAGGGCGATAATGTAAGGCGGATGTGCAGATGTGCGGATGAATGATGTCTGATGTCGGATGTCTGATGTTGGATGATGATGTGGATCTTCGAACGTCATTGCGAGGAGGAGGAACGACGACGAAGCAATCTGCTTTTTGCATAGTGCATGCTGCATTGCAGTAACCAGATTACTTCGTCACACGTATTAGTATCATCGTGCGCTTGCATGAGCCAATAATAATCTATACTTTACCCCTTCATCTACCAAAACACATACTTATGCCAACTTACGTTATTGAAAGAGAGATTGCCGGTATCGGCAATTCTACACAGGAGCAACTTAAAGCAATCTCGCAATCATCATGCAATGTGCTAGACAAATTAGGTTCAGAAATCAAATGGAACCATAGTTATGTTACTGATGATAAAATTTATTGCGTGTACGATGCACCAAGCGAAGAACTAATATTAGAACATGCTAAACAAGGTGGGTTTCCTGCTAATTCTATAAGCAAGGTTTCAAATGTTATTAGCCCGGCTACGGCAGAATAGCGTACGTCTATTTTCTTTGATTACACACTATGTTTAGCAAGCTGGTATATTCAAATGCCGGACCGAAATGCACTCAACCGCATGCAGTAGCTTCAAAATGTTTGTTCTTCATTCATACGAAGCAATCTGCTTAACTGAGATGTACATGTTACAGAACCGAATGAAAAGTAAAATCTCTAAACGTCTCGAAGAAATAGTAAACGCACTGCCTCTGAAAGAAGGAATACGAATATTGGAAATCGGGTGCGGTACTGGTGTCATGGCTCGTGAAATAGCCAACCGATTAAATGACGTTTACGTGCTTGGCTTAGATCGTTCTGCAAAAGCAATAGAACAAGCAGTGTCTATGAGCCGTGCAGAGATTGCAACCGGTAAACTTCATTTCCAAAAAGCAGCGATTGAAGAATTTGAACTTGACGGTGATCATCCGTTTGATTTTGCTTTCGCAATTCGTGTGGGAGCGTTGGACGGAAGACATCCTGAAATTGAGCATAGAGCACTCTCTAATATTGCGAAAGCTCTGAAGCCGAATGGAAAGCTTTTTATAGATGGAGGAAGTCCGCTCCAGGAAATCGATATCAGAAAGTACAGGTAGAAACTACTGCGAAAATTGACTAATAGTAACAAGGGTTTATCTAAATAGAATCTAAATATAGAAATAGAAAAATGAAGCCTGTGTTCCTGGTCCTGGTGACAATGATGTGGTTAGGTTGTACTGATCACACTTTCCCTCCGAAATTTAAGGTTACCAAGGAATCTATCATTGCTGATATACAGAACATAATAAAAGCAGAAAGAATACACATCGAAGGATACAAGATACCAATAGACGATTCCGTTTCGTTATGGCTAACGGTGGGCATTATCAACCCGAGAAATCTTCCGAAAGACCATGCTTTGGTAATGGACATGCGAAAGAGAATTGCTGTTATTGTCAAAAATGCGTTGAAAGATCCATACCAGTTTAAGGTATATGATATTGGTGTTACTTATAGCAAAGTTACCGGCGAGAACTTTTTCATGCAAAAGGTAGAGGCGCATTCGATAGCATATGGTCAATTTGATGTTGATGAATTATAGATGCTGCGAAAAATATAAAAACCCCTATAGTTGCAATTGGTTATCGCGAAATAATAAACGATCTAAAGCGTTTGTAGCATAAATTAGCCGCTGTGTGCATTAACAAAAGAAATCACCACATGAAACTTAGATCCCTTTTGCTTGTAGTTTGTTTATTATTAGGAGGTAAATCAATTTTTTGTCAGAACGTAGTAACAGATTCAACTGCTACTGTAGTCAGTTATTGGAAAAAGGGAGATTCCGGAAATTATACTTTAACCCAAACGAAAGAAAAGTCTGATAATGGAAAGATAATTTCAAAGGGTAGTTCAATTTCAAGAATTGACTTCTCTGTTATAGATGCTACGGAGGAGTCATATATCATCAACTGGAGATATGCTGAAATAAAGGTGAACGGAAATGAAGCACAAAATCCAATTTCTGAGAAGTTTGCAAAGTTAGTCCAAGGCATCAATTTTAAGTATCAGACAAGTGAATTGGGGGAGTTCCAGGAGCTTTTAAACTGGAAAGAAGTTCAAACTTCAGTTTTCAAGATTATTGATAGGCTGGTTATTGAATATACTGATCCCCAAATCGCGGGTGTTCTTAACCAAACAAAAGCAATCTTTTCAACCAAAGAAAGCATAGAGCAAGTAATAATGAAGGATATTCAGATGCTTCATGGCATATATGGAGGAGAGTATAAATTAAAACAAAAGGTCTCAGGAGAGACTGAACTTCCAAACTTTCTAGGCGGAGACCCGTTTCCCGCCATACTTAATGTTGAAATGTATGATCTTGATAAGGAGGAAGGTCTTTGCAAAATAGAAGTGTCTCAAGTAGTAGATAAGGATAAAGCGACTAAAATAATCAGGAACTGGATACAAAAAGCAGGACAGTCCAAAGACTCCGGTACCAGTTCAATTAATGTTTCTGACAAATTAA
Organism: Segetibacter sp.; assembly: GCA_036387965.1. GTDB lineage: Bacteria > Bacteroidota > Bacteroidia > Chitinophagales > Chitinophagaceae > Segetibacter. The sequence goes on from DASVST010000487.1 coordinate 6,569, forward strand.
AGTATGAAGTAGAATTGAAAAATGGATGGGTGAAATCGCTCCATCATAATAGAACTTCTGAAACAAATGGACTGAGAATCACAGAAATCCAAGAGCTAATACTCTCAAATTAAAGAGAGTTCTGACCAGAATGATCCCTGTCTTTTTTACTTCCAATTACAAAAACAGTTAGGCCAATTACTGCTGCCACTGCTGATGCTATCAGTATGCTGAGTTTTGAACTGCTGACTAAACCAGGTTCATCAAAAGCAAGATTGCTGATAAACATTGACATGGTAAACCCTATACCACCAAGGAAACCTATTCCCACCAGATTCTTCCAGTTTAAGCCTTCCTGCATTTTTGCAATTCCTGTTTTTACCAGTAAATACGGAACAGAAAATATACCTAATAGTTTACCTGCAATAAGACCCAGGATTATACCTAAAGAATTAGCGGTTGAGAGACTTGCAATAACATTACCTGGAATAAGGATGGCTGTATTAGCCAGTGCAAAAACAGGAACAATAACAAAGGCAACAGGCTTGTGTAAAAAGTGCTGTACGCGGTAAGATATATTTTCATCATCCTCCTCGTGAAATGGAATAACAAAAGCAAGTAATACACCTGCAATTGTTGCATGTACGCCCGACTTTAAAAAACAATACCACATAACAATACCCGGAAGAATATAAAACAGCAGCTTCTTAACTTTCAGCCTGTTCAGCACAAACAAAGCTGCTAATATTGCAAGGGCAGCAAATAAATAAGAGAACAAAACGGTTTTCGTATAAAAGATGGCTATAATTAGTATCGCACCTATATCATCAATAATGGCTAGTGCGGTAAGAAACACCTTAACAGCTGTCGGAACTTTATTTCCTGCCAGCGATAATATACCAAGTGCAAAAGCAATATCTGTAGCCATTGGTATAGCAAAGCCTGCTTGTGTAGCAGTGCCTTTATTTAGAATAAAGTGAATAAGTGCAGGAATACAAATACCGCCTACTGCAGCTGCTAAAGGAAGAATAGCTTTTTTAAAATCTGCGAGTTCTCCAACATATAGCTCTCTTTCAACTTCAAGACCAACCATTAGAAAGAAGATAGCCATTAACCCATCGTTAATCCAATGCTCCACAGAGTAATTCAGAGATGCACCGCCGAATGATAAATCTACCTTTAGATGCATAAAATGCAGGTACCCTTCACCGAAAGAAGAGTTTGCAATACTTAACGAAATGATTGTACAGATAATTAGCAGTAATCCTGCTACTTTTTCACTCTCGAAAAAACCTTTAAACAAATTCTTAAACTTACCTGCCATACATGAATTAAGTAAAGCAGTATATAATTATCCTGCCATCTTCAACAGCAGCAGCTTGGTCAGCTCACGGGAGCATCAGTGTGCAAAACATGTATTTAATACAATTAAAGGCCCAAGAAAGTTGATTACGCAGCAACATTATAATGCAAGGATTTATAAATTTGCGCCAACCTTAAAAAATCATGAAAAACTTTAAACATGCAGCACTACTATTCGTTATAGTGTTTGCCACAATCAATTGTGCTATCGCACAGGAGCCAGTAAAAAAAGAGTCACCCTTTCGCTTTTTAATTGGAGGGGCATTAGAGTTCGGTGGCGATGAAGTAGCCGAAGTCTCCTTCACCAATGGTAACACTCAGTCTGTAAGAGCTGGCCAAGGGGGCTCCATCGCAGTCGGAGGTCAATTCCAGTTTCCCAAAGCAGAGAAGTTTTTATTGCGTGCTACTGTAGGATACAAGTACGTGACCACCGAAGCGGATAATGTGCATATTCGTTTAACAAGGGTGCCAATTCATTTTACTGCAAATTATATGGCTGCCCCCAAACTACGTTTAGGTGCAGGTTTAGTCATGCACAGGGCTATAAATTTTAACTCAGGCGGCCTTGGTGGCGACTTTAAGTTTGATGCTGCAAACGGTCCTATATTCGAGATAGCTTATGCGGGAATTGGTCTTACTTACACGGCTATGAAATACAAAGACGATGCAAGCCGCACTTATTCCGCCAATGCAATTGGGCTATCATTTAGTATAACAATTCCAAACAAACCACAAGCTACCGTGATCGTACCAGCTAATGATTGATGTTGAAATTACTTACTTATCTCAACCGGCTCTTCAGGAGCGATTTGTATGTATTTTCTTGTTGCAGGAACCGGGCGATAAGCAAGGCAGGCATTGCAGGAGCTTAACCTCTTAACCACTTTAAACCTAAAAATATCACCTTCATTAAGTTTTGAAAAGGTGCAAAAGTTCTGAACTGTAAACACATTTTTATATTGTTTCTTGGTAACGGGATCTTTCCAACTGTCTACGTTGGCCTTACCTGCATTCGGCGAAATTATAGAAACAACTATCTGGCCGCACGGTCCCTTTACAGCAACTCTGCCTGAATAGGTTTCTGTATTTTCTGGTTCCTTGTGAAAGCTTGAAAATATTACCAGGATGAGCGTTAAAACAATAGCTGACTTCTTTTTCATTGCCTTATTTTTTAGGTATTGTACCACTGTTACATTAATCTTATTGTGCTGCTAAATTATTGGATAACAACTTTTCTCTTTGTTATTGATTTTTTAAACTTTATATACAAGATACTCTGTTTTTGTGCTCATCAAATCAACGCTGTTGAGGAGGTGAGATAAAGTCGGGAATGTTACATCTTCAGTTACCAGGTAAAAACATGTTTAAATTTATACCTTCAATAAAATGCAACTTTATGAACTCTGGTGCAAACGAATGGTATAACATAATCAACATCGAAGAAATAGATTCGCCTGCTTTGGTTATTTATTTAGAACGGGTAAAGCATAATATTGATCTTGCAATATCAATGGTTGGCGACGCTTCACTACTTCGTCCGCATGTAAAAACACACAAAACAAAAGAGGCAACCTTGCTAATGATGCAGGTTGGAATATCTAAGTTTAAGTGCGCAACGATAGCCGAAGCGGAAATGTTAGGTATGTGTAATGCACCGGATGTATTGCTTGCTTACCAACCTGTCGGTCCTAAATTAAAGCGCTTCATTTCGTTGACAGCAAGTTTTCCGAACACCCGATTTTCGTGTCTTGTAGATAACACAACATCTGCAAACCTGATTGCTGAAGAAGCGCTTGCAAATAATACAACCGTAAATGCTTTTATTGATCTTAATATTGGAATGAACAGGACAGGCATTCTTGCTGAGAATGCTTTAGAATTATATAAACATTGCCACTTACTTGAAGGGTTAAACATAGTTGGCATTCATGGCTATGATGGTCATATAAACGATCCTGATCTGCAGTTACGAACCCAAAGATCGGATGACGCCTTTAGAAAAGTGGAGGAGGTAAAACATCAACTTATAGGTAATGGTTTTACAAACCCGTTAGTTGTTATGGGAGGTTCTCCAACTTTTCCTATTCATGCAAAAAGAACAGGCATAGAGTGCAGTCCCGGAACATTTGTTTATTGGGATAAAGGGTACAGCGACTTGTTTCCTGACATGAAATTTCTACCTGCTGCTTTGGTAGTAACACGTGCTATATCATTATTGAACGAAATAACCATTTGTGTTGATCTTGGTCACAAATCAATTGCCGCAGAAAACCCGCTCGATCGTCGTGTTTGGTTTTTAGATGAACCTGGTGCAAAGTTCATCAGCCAAAGCGAGGAGCATCTTGTAATTGAACTTCCTGCAAGTCATACAAGAAAAGTGGGTGATGTATTATATGGAATGCCGATACATATTTGTCCCACATGTGCTTTATACGAAACTGCGTTTGTTATCGAAAATAACAAAACAACAGGGCAGTGGAAGATGATAGCAAGAGATCGGAAGATCAGTATTTAAAAGGCATGTGGTACCCTCACTATTCCATTACATAAATATCTTCAAATGAAAAGATACTTGCATCTGCATCCTTAACTTTACCCGTAATAAACAGCTCTCTCCTAAACCAGCCAAAATGAAAAAATTCGCTTTAACAGCTTGCCTTTCCCTTTTAATATTTTGTATGATTGATGCACAACAGTTGAAATCTCCAAACGGAAACCTGGTTCTTAAATTTTCTCTTCAAAAGGATAGTACGCCAACTTATAGCCTCGCATATAAAGGCAAAGAAGTAGTTAAAACAAGCAAGCTTGGACTCGAACTTAAAAACGATAAGAAGTCGCTGCTGAATGGGTTTACAATTGCTGATATTAAAACATCTGCTTTTAATGAAACATGGAAACCGGTTTGGGGTGAAGTGAAAACAATACGTAACAATTATAATGAGTTGGCAGTTACATTAAATCAAAAACAAACCAATCGGTTGCTCGTTGTTAAGTTTCGTTTGTTCAATGAAGGACTGGGCTTTAGATATGAATTTCCATCGCAAAAAAACTTAACCCATTTTATAATTAAAGAAGAAAGAACACAATTTGCTATGACAGGTAATCATACTGCCTTTTGGATAGCAGGTGATTATGACACACAGGAATATGATTATACAAGGTCACGTTTATCAGAAATAAGCGGATTGATGGCTAAGTCAATAACACCCAATGCATCTCAAACACCTTTTTCATCAACAGGTGTTCAAACTGCATTAATGATGAAAACTGATGATGGTTTATACATTAATTTACATGAAGCAGCACTTATCGATTATTCGTGTATGCATTTAAATTTAGATGAAAAAAACCTTGTGTTTGAATCGTGGTTAACGCCTGATGCAATAGGAGATAAAGGTTATTTGCAGGCACCTTTCACTTCACCATGGCGTACAGTAATGGTAAGCGACGATGCCCGTGATATTCTTGCTTCAAAAATGACTTATAACTTAAACGAACCAAGTAAAATAAAAGAAACCTCATGGATAAAACCTATAAAGTATGTAGGTGTGTGGTGGGAAATGATAACAGGTAAAAGTTCATGGGCATATACAAATGACTTCCCTTCAGTTAAGTTAGGAATTACAGATTATAAAAAAGCAAAACCCAACGGTACACATGCCGCTAACACAGCTCATGTTAAACAATACATTGACTTTGCCGCTAAGCATGGTTTTGATGCTGTTCTAGTTGAAGGTTGGAATGTTGGTTGGGAAGATTGGTTTGGAAATTTTAAAGACTATGTATTTGATTTTGTTACGCCTTATCCCGACTTCAACCTAAAAGAAATTAGAGATTATGCAAAATCGAAAGGTGTAAAAATGATCATGCACCATGAGACTTCAGGTTCCACCAGGAACTATGAGCGCTTTATGGATACCGCGTATAAGTTTATGAAGACAAACGGGTATGACGCAGTTAAAAGCGGGTATGTAGGGGCAATACTTCCACGCGGAGAATATCATTATAGTCAGTCAACCATAAACCACTACCAGTACGCGATAGAAAAAGCAGCTAAATACAAGATAATGGTAAATGCACACGAGGCTGTGCGACCAACCGGAATTGCACGGACATATCCTAACCTTATTGGTAACGAAGCAGCAAGGGGAACAGAGTTCCAGGCTTTTGGTGGTTCAAAACCAAACCATGTTACTGTTCTACCATTTACAAGGTTAATCGGCGGCCCAATGGATTATACGCCAGGTATTTTTGAGATGGATATAAGTAAACTCAATCCTCAAAACAACTCTCATGTTAATAGTACACTTGCCAACCAGCTTGCATTGTATTTAACCATGTACAGCCCATTGCAAATGGCTGCAGATCTTCCCGAAAACTATAACAGGTTCCTGGATGCGTTTCAGTTTATTAAAGATGTTGCCGTTGATTGGGATGATAGTAAATACATAGAAGCAGAACCGGGAGAATACATTACCGTTGCACGTAAAGCAAAGGGAACAACTAAATGGTTTTTAGGAAGTGTAAATGGAGAAGCCCCCCGTACATCAACTATAACTTTCGACTTTTTAGATGCCGGCAAAACCTATATTGCAACTATTTATGCTGATGCAAAAGATGCGCATTATAAAACAAATCCACAGGCTTACACTATACGCAAATTGCTTGTGAATAATAAATCGCGGCTATCGCAATTTTCTGCTGCCGGTGGTGGATATGCAATAAGTTTTATGGAAGCTGGTAAAGCAAATACCAAAGGTTTGGAGAGATTGTAAACTGAAAGATAGTAGCTGCATAAACTTTGCAATCATGAATAATGTTTACATAGAAGATAAGTCGTTTGAAAGAATAGACTATACAGAAAAAGAGCTAACAAAGGCGGAATATGATAATTGCACTTTTACTGATTGTGATTTTTCTAATGCTGATTTATCAGGTATGGCTTTTTCAGAATGTGAGTTTAGTGGTTGTAATTTGAGTAATGTAAAAACGATCAAGACAAGCTTTAGAGATGTTCAATTTGAAGACTCAAAGCTGTTAGGTATACACTTCGAAAACTGTGATGATTTTCTCTTTTCAGTCTCATTTACCAACTGCATTCTTAATCTATCATCTTTCTACAAACTCAAGATAAAAAAGACAACATTTAAAAACTGCAGCCTGCATGAAGTAGATTTTACAGAAGCCGACTTAACCGGCTCTGTTTTTGAAACTTGCGATCTCCTTATGGCAGCCTTTGAAAATACAATATTGGAGAAGGCTGATTTAAGAACAGCTTTTAATTATTCTATTGATCCAACAATAAATAAAATAAAGAAAGCTATGTTTTCGAAGGCAGGCATCACTGGTTTGTTAGATAAATTGGATATTAAAATAGATGATTAGTTAAGCGTATTCACTCGATCTCTAAGTGTAACCTATTCCTACGTCATCCTGAATTTATTTCAGGATCTCTTGGCGT
>DASVST010000488.1:0-3987 GCA_036387965.1 Segetibacter sp.
CAAATTCTACTTGATGAAACTCTATTTGCCTAACATCTTCAAGTAAAATCTTTTTTATACTGTAGCTTTAATACTTATTTATATTTCTGATCTGGATGTCACACCTATTCAATACCCGCCAATTAAATGCGGAGCATAATCATACAAAGTTATTTTCACAAGCTCCGGCACCCATTGCCATATATAGAGGAAGAGAACTGCGATATGTATTAGTGAACGAAGCTTATTCGAAATTATTTAATCATAGAGAAATTCTAGGCAAGACACTTAGAGAAGCTTTTCCTGAATTGGAAGGTCAGGGTTATTATGAAATTCTGGAAGGGGTTTTTGATACAGGAGTACCTTTTTATGGTAATGAAACTCCTGCATTAATAGACATAGATAACACAGGTGTTTTAACAACACGATACTATAACCTTGTGTATACGCCTTATAAAGATGATGACGGAAATATTGATGGCGTAATGGCTTTCGGACACGATGTAACAGACCAGGTTGAAGCAAGACAAAAAGAGAGAGAAAGTGACTTGAGATTCAGAAATATTGTAGAACAATCCTCAGATCCTATACTTATTTTAAAAGGGGAGGAGCTTGTTCTAGACGTAGCTAACGACGCTTTATTCAAGTTGTGGAATGTTGGAAAGGAATCTTTAGGCAAGTCGTTTTTAGAGATACTTCCGGAAATGAGGGGGCAGGGATTTTACGAGCTTCTGCTTGATGTTTTTAGAAATGGAAAAACTCATTATGGATTTGAAACACCAGCACATTTTAAAAGATCAAACGGACAGACCGAAACGCGTTATTTCAATTTCAGTTATCAACCCTACCACGAAGCGGATGGCACTATAAGTGGAGTATTGGTGTTGGCTACAGACGTTACAGAGCAGGTTCTTGCAAAACAAAAATACGAACAGAGCGAGCATAACTTCCGAACCATGATAGTGCAGGCACCAGTTGCAATGTGCCTGTTAAAAGGGCCGGAACATATAGTAGAGCTAGCAAATGAATACATGTACGAATTATGGGGCAAAAGTGAAAATGAAATGTCGGGTAAGCCTATCTTTCAAGGATTACCTGAAGCTAAAGGACAAGGATTCGAAAAATTACTTCAGGATGTGTACATAAATGGTAACCGTTTTATTGCAAATGAGCGTCCTGTACAACTGCCGAGAAATGGCAAAATAGAAACTACTTATATCAACTTTGTTTACGAGCCTTATCGCGAAGGAGATCAGAGCATTTCAGGCGTTATTGCAGTGGCAACAGAAGTTACTGAACAGGTTATAGCCCGGCAACACGTTGAGTATGCAGAAGAGAGTGCAAGGCTCGCAATAGAATCTGCTCAACTTGGAACTTATGATTTGAGTTTTTCAACGAAAGAAATATCAGCTTCGCCACGGGTGTACGAAATCTGGGGTCTTCAAACGGGCGAAAACAATATAGATGTTTTCAGTTCTTTTATAGCTCCAGATGATCTGCCGGTACGAAACAAGGCACATCAGGATGCTTTAAAAACCGGCAAGTTGGCCTATGAGGCAAGGTTGAAAAGACCAGATGGATCTATAAGATGGATTAAGGCAAACGGTACCGTTTTGTACGATACTGCAGGCACGCCTGAAAGGTTGATTGGTGTAATCCAGGATATAACTGAACAAAAGTTATTTGCCGAAGAGTTATCGAAGAATGTTGAAGAGAGAACTAAGGATTTAAGGGAAGCCAACCAACAACTTGAAAGATCTAACGAAGAGCTTGAGCAGTTTGCATACATTGCTTCACACGATCTGCAGGAACCATTGAGAAAGATTCAGCTCTTTAACTCCTTATTATTGGATCAACCTGAATTACGGGAAACCGCAAAAAAATATATTGATAAAGTAAATGCTTCAGCAACCCGCATGGCGGGCTTAATAAGAGACTTGCTTGATTATTCGCACCTTGCTCAAAAAAGTTTACAATTCGAAAGGACAGACCTGAATGAAATTCTGAAGAATGTATTAAGCGATTACGAAGTTTTGATTAATCAAAAGCAGGCGAGTATAAAGGTTAACAGCTTACCAACGGTTGAAGCTATTCCCTTACAAATGAACCAGCTTTTCTTCAATTTGATTGGAAATGCCCTAAAGTTCACCAAACGAAACGTTGCCCCGGTTATCAATATTACTGCAAAGGATCTTGAAGAAGAAAGAAAAGCCACCTTTAAAGCACTGGACGCCAATAAAACCTATTGTGAAATATCAATAACGGATAATGGTATTGGCTTTAACCAGGAGTATGCTGATAAGATATTTACCATCTTTCAAAAGCTAAACGAAAAAAGCATGTACGGAGGATACGGTATTGGTTTAGCATTGTGCCGGAAAATCGTAGATAATCACTCGGGTATTATTTATGCCGAAGGGAATCCAACAGAAGGTGCAACGTTTGTTTTTGTCATACCTTACAACCAATATCAGAATTAAATTATCATGTCAGAAATAACAATACCGCAATTCGAAATTAAGAGAATAGAAGCCTTAAAGAAGTTTGATATTTTAGATACACCTTCAAACGGCAGCTTCGATAGAATTACAGAACTTGCATCCTCTATTTTCAAGGTTCCTATAGCAATAATCAGCCTGGTTGATACGCATAGAATCTGGTTTAAGTCGCATCATGGATTACCTATAAACCAAATAGACAGAACGCCCGGCTTGTGTGCATCTGCCATATTATCCACTGATGCATACGTTGTTGAAAATGCAATAGAAGATCCCCGGACGTTAGCTAATCCGCTAGTGGCAGGCGATTTTGGTTTGCGCTTTTACGCAGCAGCCCCATTACAAACAGAAGACAATTACAACCTTGGTACTTTATGTATAATCGATAAAGAGCCACGCACGTTTACAGAAGACGAAGTAAAAACCTTGAAGATGCTCGCTGCAATTGTTATGGATGAGATGGAGATGAGACTTACTTTAAGAAACGCGGTTTCTAAAATAAAACATATCGCTTCTGATATTTCTGGTCATCTAAAAGGTACCATTCAAAACATAGAAGCAATACCTGGAGAAAAAGAAAGTTCAAAATTGTTGCCTCATTTAGATGCCTCACGTATGTTTTTAAATAATATAGAACGGCAATTAGATAATTTGTAGTCTGCAGCCAAACCGCTGACTTCGCTTATTGTGGTACATAATAGGTCAACTAAAAAAGGACCCTTCAGTTTGAAGGGTCCTTTTTTTTATAAAGCTGATTTTAATTTCTCAGGCATTCTCTTTGTCCATGTTCGCTCTGGGGAATTTGTGGTCTTCCTTGTAAGCCGTGTACGTGGAGCAACTGTTTTAGATACTTTGCCATTGTTACTATGAAACGGCTGATCCTCTATAACAGGAATATTTTGCGAGATAAGTTTAGTAATGTCCTTAAGGTATGCACGTTCTTCAGCATCAACGAAAGATAAGGCTATCCCGTTTGCACCTGCTCTGCCTGTTCGCCCGATGCGATGTACATAGTTCTCAGGAACATTTGGTAAGTCAAAATTGATGACGTGTGAAAGTGAATCTATATCAATACCTCTTGCAGCAATATCTGTTGCAACAAGTACTCTTACCTGTCCTGTTTTAAAAAGAGATAAAGCACGTTGTCTTGCATTTTGCGACTTCTCGCCATGAATGGCTTCTGCATATATGTCTGCACGGTTCAGGTATTTTGCAACCTTGTCTGCGCCATGTTTTGTACGTGTAAATACAAGCACACTTTGTATGGCAGCATCTTTTAAAATATGCATCAACAGCGAAGGCTTGTCTGCTTTCTCAACAAAATAAACCGCTTGTTTAATCTTTTCAGCTGTAGATGATACTGGTGTAACTTCTACTCTTACCGGGTTAGTCAAAATAGTATCGGCAAGCCTTGAAATTTCATGAGGCATTGTTGCAGAGAAGAATAATGTTTGCCTTTTCGTTGGAAGTTTAGCAATGACTTTGTTTACGTCATGTATAAAGCCCATAT
>DASVST010000489.1:0-2097 GCA_036387965.1 Segetibacter sp.
CGCAAAAAGCCCCCAAAGCTCCGTTGCTAATATTTCCTAAAATTTTTATGGGTGATGAAAACGGGTTGCCTACACTCTGATATCCATACTCCACCGTACGCCAAAAATCGTAGGTAGCTTTATCAATGTTGCAAAATTTAATAGTAGCTGTATCTCCCCTTTCGAAAAATCCATAATCTTCAGGCTCCGCCGGTTTGTTTCGATCTACTCCCTGGTCTACCTGGATATCGTAAGTCTTTCCATCAATCACCTGGTCGTCGTAAGCAGAGGTGTAACCAGGCAAAAAATTTCCCGTGTTGACTTTTGTAAAGTAACGAACATAGTTGCCGTATCCTGGAGGATCATAAATCCGCGACATTATGATTACTTTGGTGGTATCCGCGTTTTGCGGTGCAGGCTTCCACCATAAAGAATCAAGTGTTTTTGTAAGAGAAGGGATCGTTGTTTCTGAAGTATATATCTTGTTGTTTACTTCTACCCGCAACGTGTATTTCTTATTGAACTTGCCGATGATTGCAGTACTTAAATTAGTACTATCGATGCTGTAATAGTAGATATTAAATCCTCCGCCAATTGGAACTGCATATTCTTTTAATTTATGTGTAGATGTTCCGTCGCTGACAGTTACTTGAGCATTGCGTATAAAAATCCCTGAAAGAATTTCTTTCGAAACAGTGCTGAAATAATTTATTGAGTTTGTCAACTGAACATATGGCGGCTGCCCATTTTCGATTTGTGCATCTACAACTATAAGAGGTTCCAAGTTTTCGGGTGTAATGTCAATTGTCTTTTCACAAGACCAGAGTGTACATAAAAAAACAAACAGCAACAATTTATGCATATGCGAAATTAATACAACCTTAAACACGAAATTGCATAACGTTCATACCGGCATTTAGTTTAACGCTATGTGTGAATGATATTTTTTTTCATTTTTGCAAAACCTTCATTTATGAATAACAAATTTTTACTGGTTGCATTTGCACTTTGCAGCCTTCTTTTTACCTCCTGTGTAGCAAAAAGTAAACTGTTGTTTGCCGAAGATATGGCTAACAGGTTGCGCTCAGACAGTGCCCAAATGATGAATCGTATTGGTCAGCTGGATAGGCACATAAGCAGTCTTGATCAAAAAATCACTCAATTAGAAAGTTCACGCAAAACACTGCAGCAACAGCTTGATGCTACAGCGGGACAACTTGACCAAACAAAAAGAGCAGCATCCGGAGAAAAAGCCCGGAGTGAAGAACAAATTGCAGAGCAACAAAGACGCTTAGAACAACTTCAGGGACTAATCGAACAACAAAGAAAAAACAGGGAAGAACTGCGGAAGCAGATTAGTGATGCCTTAGTGAACTTCAAATCAAACGAGCTTACAGTTTCAATAAAAAATGGCAAAGTGTATGTGAGCCTGCAGGAAAGCCTGTTATTCCCTTCGGGAAGTGCGGTTGTGAACCCTAAAGGAAAAGAAGCATTGGGAACATTGGCTGCAGTTCTAAACCAAAACCCTGATATAAATGTTTTGATAGAAGGGCATACTGATTCTATCCCAATGAAAGGGAAATATTCAGATAACTGGGAGTTGAGTGTTGAACGTTCAACTGCTATTGTTAGAATTCTTACTGACACTTATAAGGTTGAACCAGCAAGGGTAACTGCCAGCGGCAGAAGCAAATACGAACCTGTTGACAATAATACAACTGCTGAAGGGCGTGCAAGAAACAGGAGAACAGAAATAATACTTGAGCCTAAATTGAATGAATTAATGAGGCTGATCCAGCAGGATTAAGTTAAAGAAAGAGAATAGTTTGCAGACCTGACAGCTTTTAAAAACTGTCAGGTCTTTTTATTAGGTGCATATACTTACTTTTGCGCTTCGAAATAAAAAAAATGAAATGGGTTTACAAGCAGGAATTGTGGGTTTACCGAATGTAGGAAAATCAACTTTATTTAATGCACTAAGCAATGCCAAAGCGCAGGCAGCAAATTTTCCGTTCTGTACTATCGAGCCAAACGTAGGTGTTATAACAGTACCTGATGATCGACTGATTGAGTTGGAGAAAATTGTAAAGCCGAACCGTGTTGTCCCTGCAACTGTTG
>DASVST010000490.1:0-7956 GCA_036387965.1 Segetibacter sp.
TTATCACCTGCGCTTGTTATTTTTTTATCCTCAAGAACGCGTCCTTTTATATATATGCGAGTCGCAGTACCATAGGTACGGTATGGCACGACCTGAATGGGATCGTTGAGGCGGAGCTTATTTTTTAGATTACTACTGAGATCATCCCATTTTTCCTCAATAACAGATGCTGATTTGGCAAAAAATTCTTTCCAGTTTGACATAATGATTGTACTGAGCAATTTTATTGCCACCATTGTCATAAAGCTCCTGCAAAGGCACTGTTGTTTATATTCATCATTATGGCTCCCGACTGTAGTTGTGATGAGCTTTGGGATATAGATACTATACTTAAAAGTAGGTAATGAGCGTTCAGCACATAAGCAGAAGTCTTTGATACGAGTGTATGTGAAGGCTATGCGTTATAAAGTCTCCGTGAATATAATTGATCAAGTTACCTTTCACATGAAGAATTATTATTTGCGCTATCTTATTCCTTTGATAAAATCTATACACTTACTGAAAAAGATTAAAGAGTGTGTATACCAGGGATCGTGACATGCATCTTCTATAGTAGATAACTGAACATTACGAAGTACCTGCGCATAGGATTGGGCGCCATCTTTATGATATTGTGTTTCTATACAATTGCCTTTACCTTCTACCAATAATACAGGAACCTGTATGTTTTTTAAAGAAGCGATAATAGGAGCTTCTTTTAAGCTAAAACTTGTTGCCACGCGAGGAGTGAACGGTGCCTCGAAATATTTACCCTTACTTAGTTTTTGTAATGTGGCACTATCCATTGTAGCTGGCTTCTTAAACATGCTTCTGTCTTTTAATGAAACATATACAAAAGAAGTATCGACTTTTTTATAAACATCGCTGCCTGGTATATAGGCCGAACACTCCTTTGATGCATCACCCATGCCAAACCATTTGACCGTACCGGAAAGTATTATTCCTTTTACATCGTTAGGGTAAGTATATGCATACAACAACGCAAGTTGCGTACCCCATGAAGAACCAGCGAGTATCACTTTGCCTTTAGCAGAAAACTTTGTTATTACACGTTTTAAATCTTCTACATGAGCCTGCCATGAATAACACGAAGACAGCTCGCTTTTACCAGCTCCTCTTTGATCATAATAAACTACCTGTCCAACTTTACTTAATGCATCCCATTCAGGACGTAAATAAGAATGACCGGCAGCAGGTCCGCCATGCAATATAATGATGGTCTGTTCTCCCTTTCCTACTTTGTAATATGCAAGGGCTGGTGTTCCTTCTATAAAACCATCCTGGCACAAACCTTTAATTGATCCACATGAAAGACTGATTAAAGCAAAAGCCACCAAATATTTGAACATATTACTTGATATCTATAAAATAAAAATAGTTCTAACGAACAGAGTGTTACTTACCATTCATAAAAACACAATACAGCAAGTTTGAACAACAGGAATAATTGTTGCGGTACAATTTCTGTTTGGCTGAAACCCTTGTATATTATGGAAGCTTGCCTGATTAGAATTGTAAACAATGAAAAAGATGTTACTGAACATTCTATTAATATTACTCACCTTATACATAGGCATTTGCTTACTGTTATTTTTTGTACAGGAAAAACTGATATTCTTTCCGGAAAAGCTTGCTAAAGATTACCATTTCAACTTTAATCAGGATTTTGAAGAGGTTTTGATAAAGACAAATGACAATGTTTTACTAAGCAACGTTTTGTTTAAGACTGACAGCTCTAAAGGAGTGATTTTTTATCTACATGGTAATGCCGGTTCTTTAAACTCGTGGGGAGATGTAGCAGGTATTTACACTGATTTGAATTATGATGTCTTTATGCACGATTATAGAGGTTATGGTAAAAGTGAAGGAACAATTAGTAGCGAGAAGCAATTATTCAGAGACATTCAAGCAGCTTACGATAGCTTAAAAGAAAGATATAATGAGAATAAAATTATTGTTTTAGGTTATTCAATAGGAACGGGGCTTGCAACAAGGATAGCTTCTGTTAATCAGCCCAAATTATTAATACTGCAAGCTCCATTCTATAACCTTCGCGATTTGGCAAAAAATCTCTATCCCATTATTCCCACCTTTATATTGAAGTATAAGTTTGAAACAAATAAACACATTCAGCAATGCGCAATGCCTGTTGTACTCTTTCATGGAGATCAGGACGAAATAATTTATTATAACTCTTCAGTTAAGTTGAAGACATTGATGAAAAAGACAGACGCCTTAATTACTATAAAAGGTGAAGGTCACAATGGCATGAGCAGCAACCCGCAGTATTTATCTGAATTGAAGAATATATTATCGAATAGATTAATCTGCGTAACTTTTATTTAATTAAGAAGGAATATAGAAGATGAAATTTTTTGTTGAGAAAGAATCTGTTGTGAGAGAAATATGGGGCAAAGGAGATACAATTCTTTTCATATTTGCTGGTGCCTCAGCCGAATTTGCTTTAAACAAAGCGGTAGATTGGTTGTATTTTACCGGTGTACTTCCTGCTGATCCGCTTGGCAGGTTGTTTTCAACTGTTAGTTATGCAAGACGTATTGTTTTTTCTGAAAATGAAGAAGCGCTAAAGGCAATAGATAAGATAACAGCGATACATACAGCTGTAGAAAGTAAAAGGGGTGGTACAATTCCCGATTGGGCTTACAGGGATGTTTTGTTTATGTTGATACATTATTCTATTAATTCATTCGAGGTATTGGAGCGAAAGTTATCTGTTGCTGAAAAGGAGGAAGTGTTTAATGTTTTTTATAGGGTAGGAGACAGAATGGGTTTGAAGGATCTCCCTACAACTTATAATGAATGGCTGATAGCAAGGGATACTCACATGGAGAATGACCTTGTGAAAAGTAGGTACACAATAGATTTGTTTAAACAGTATAGCAAGCACTTAGGATTTCTTCGTTATAAGTTGTTGCTGCAAGCTCAAATATTAGTAGTTCCCAAAAAAGTGAATGAATTACTGCAGTTAGGAAAGGTTTCTTTTATAAAACCAGTGCTTGGTATTTATAAGCTGACTCGCTACATTAAACTGGATTGGTTTTTAAAGTCAGCCATATTGCCCGCTGAATACAGGAAGGAGATAAAGGAACTGGATATTGTTTAGCACTACTTTTCACTTTCAGTACGCCCGAGATTATTGAAGATACCTGCCATACCATAAATCGCTTCAGCAGATGCTGAATATGCTTTTACATAAGCTTACCTCTGTAAAAGCATATCTACATAATATTCCTATTTGTTTATCGTTATAACCAAAAATGTTCTATGCACCAGCAGGTGTATGGCTGGTTAAATTAAACAAAACAGAATGTATACAGCTGTGGGGAGAATGGGACAAGCCTTTAGCAGGGTGAACCCTATTGTTTATCCGAAGGATTTGGTAATTACTAAAAGCAACTATCATTTTGTTGATTTTATCAGGTTTGTTTCAGTTATAGGTATCGTTTCTCTTCATTCAACCTTTCTTCCAAAGAATGTTTCATTGAACGAATATCTTCACCAGGTTAGTAATCCTGCTATTTATATAAGCTTTATTTCAGTTCTCAGGTTTGCAGTTATTTCTTTTTGCATTATTTCCGGTTATTTACTTGCACCAAAAATTACCAGTGAAAACAAGGCAAAACTTTATTTAAGCAGAATCAAGGCTATGGTAAATCCTTCAATTGTTGCTGTCGCAATTACTGCCATTGTAATTTTTGGAAAAGAGGTATTTACAGGCGAACAGTCGACCATGTTATCAATAGTGAATTCGCTGGTATTTGAAGGGGTATTTTGGTTTATTCCGATGCAGATATTATCACTCCTGTTGTTAATGGTTTTTATTACGTCACCAAAACAGTATTGGGTTGGTATAACACTATTCACTTCTCTTCTCGCGGTTACGATTTATTATGTTTACATGAAAAAGCTTGCACACGTTGATCCTGTTTTTTCATTAGGCTTTGTGTTTTATTTCTGGCTGGGAACCATGTTTTACAAATGGAAAGTTGTTGAAAGAATAAGAAAAATCAGCATGTTTATTTTAGTCGCAGCCTGGATAATATCTTTTATAGCCTTGAATGTTGAAACATTGATTTTATGGAAGAATGGCTATCCTCATATTCTTAATAACCTAAGAATAACCAATCAAATATATGGGGTTACCAGTTTTTTTCTTTTAATAAGAATCAGTGATTATTTTAAAGATTTCTCCAAACTTAATCCGCGTAAAGAAAGCTTTGGTATTTATTTATACCACCGTGTTATAGGGTTGGCGTTGTTCTTCGTACTTCACACATTAGTTGATTCGAGTGCAGGGTTAAATGCTTTTACCTCTATCACTCTCACAGTTACCCACTTCGTATTTACCTATGCACTTACGACCTTATTAGTGAAACATCTTATAAAATGGGAGATGTTCTTTTTAACCAAGGGAACTCAATATCCCAAAACAAGCCGCATTCTTTTATCTTTAAGAAGCTCTTCGAATATTATTTTATGACCCTTATTGTTGAGGTGTATACCATCACCAAAATCTAACTCCGATTTAATTCTAAGTGATTGGTCTGCAAGAAGATTATAAAAATCTATTGTGTTGGAGGGAAGTAATGTCTTTAAAACACCATTAAAGGTCAACAACCTTTCCCTTGCTTGTACTTCAGGAAAGTTTCGGGGTTGAGTGGAAGTTACTATGAATTCAATATTGTTCCTTTTAATTTCATTGCAGATAACTTTATAATTATCGATGATCTCTTTGTCTGCGAAGCCGTTGGTTATATCGTTAGATGGTAGATTGATAATAATAAGATCGGGTTTAAAGCTTAGTGCTTTATCTAAATTTCGATTTACATCACCACCTGGTCTTCCATTTGGAATAGTAACATTCGAAGGCATGATGTGATAAGTTGTATATCCTCCAAGTGCAAGATTTAGAATGGAAATGTTCTTTTTGTCGGCCTTAAATTTATAGTTCAATAAGTTTACCCAACTTGAGTCAATAGGTGTTGCACCTGTTCCAAAAGCAGTTGAAGATCCCAGTATAACAACAATCTTATGAGAAGTATCAGCAGCTGTTTTGATAGCAGAACCATCAGGTGAAATAGTTGCAGCTTCCTTATTACACGAAACAATCAGCAGGCAGGTAGCTATTGATAGAATATTTATTAGTCTCATGTATTACTTATATCGTAAAAAGCAGTTGAACCTTAAGTATGACTGAAAACTCGGTTGTAAAGTTGCAAAAACGCAAGTAAGGAGAGATTGTACTGATGTAACAAGAGCGGCGTAACAATTGATTACCTTCACTCTTTTGAAGCCTTTTAGACAGATGAACAAAAAAGTATTAATCGTTTTAATAATTGTTATCGCACTTGTAAGTGGCTATTTCTACCTGCGATATTCTGTTCTAAAAAGTAAAGATTTTAAACCTGATCTCTCTAAATCAAAGTCAGAATTAGATCTGCGACCTGCTTTAATAGCAAAGATGAGGCAGTTAGTGAAAGACGGCTCAAATGGCTTGTACAATTTGCAGATTACACAAGTGGAACCTTCTGTGACGCAGGCTTCAGTTGATTTTATCGGAGTGGTATTAACCCCCGATCCATCAGGACTGGCGCGGCTCGACAGCCTGCATATGGCTCCCGATGATGTATTTAAAATTTCATTCAAAACATTACACATTGGCGGCATAGGCATAGCCGATCTGTTGAATAAAAAAGAGATCGATCTAAGTTCTATTATTGTAGATGAACCTGTAATCGAAGTCTTTCATAAGGAACGTTCTTATAATGCTGGTAAGCGATTGCAGAACGACACATTAACCTTATATCAGAAAATTACAAGACACTTTACAAGTATTGCCATCAATAAGATTGTTGTAAAAAGCGGGCAGTTTATCAGCCATATATCAAAGGATAACAAAACAACCTCCTATAATAAAGTTTCTGTTGAACTTAATGACCTGCTTATAGATTCTTCTACGCAGTACGATGCAAACCGTTTTTTGTTTGCTAAGAAGGCAGGCTTTTCGGTGGGTAAATATTCTTTGCCTACACCTGATAGTTTATATTTCTTTAGTTGCAATTCTGTAATCGTTTCAGCCGAAAGTCGCCGGTTGACAGCTACCGGTATTGAGCTTACTCCTCGTTTTACTAAAGAAGCGTTCCAGCGAAAGATACAAAGACGCCAGGACAGGTATACTATCAAAATTCCTAAGCTTGTTTTATCTGGTGTTGATTGGTGGAAGCTTGTAAATAATGATAAACTTATTGCGCAGCAGGCAGATATTTATAATGGCTCACTTTCTAACTATGTAGATATGAGAAAGCCTGCAAAGGAATTTAAAATTAATAATTACCCGCACCAGGCTATCATGAATATTAAAATGCCAATCAATATTGAGAAGGTTCAGCTGCATAATATGAGTGTTACTTACGAGGAGTTGAGTGATGCTTCTTTAAAAAGGGGCACTGCATATTTTGATAAAATAGATGGTGAAATGCAGAACCTTACCAATATACCTGCTCAGTTTAAAAAAGATAATCTAGCCTTTAGGGCAAAGGCATTATTTATGAAAAAGGTGCCCATAGCTTTAGCTTTTACCTTCAATCTTGCAAGGCATAAAACAGGGGCCTTTTCAGCTGATGTTTATGCAGGCGCTATGGATCATACAATTCCAAATCAACTCGCTGAGCCGTTAGGATTATTTAACCTGAAAACCGGTAACATAAAAGAAGCAACTGCACACATGTACGGAGATAATAAAGAAGTGAACTGTGATTTTCTCATGCTATACAACAACCTTTACATCGTTCCCTTGAAGAAAGATGAGGAAGTAAAAAGTGGTCTTAGAAAGAAAAAGATAATTGGCGCATTAGCCAATCTTCTTTTGATAAAAAAAGCTAACCCCGATAACTCTGGTGACGTGAGAAGGTTTAAGTATGTTGTGCCACGAAAGCAGCACCCCAACTTTTTTAACCAGCTTTGGAAAACAATTCTAACAGGTATTATTAAGTCAATTGGTGCTCCGGAAAAACTTGCAAAGTAATTTAAAAGAATGTTGATTGTAACGGGCATTACCGGCAATTTTGATGATCGAAGCTGTTGTTTACAAAGGCTGCTAAAAAATTTCTATTTTGGCTGAATAATAAACATATACAAATGCAATCAGGATTATCAAGGACTGTAGTTCGTATAAGATCAGTTCAATTAGTATTTTTCTTTTTAATTTTTATAAATGCCTTTGGGCAAGATGACAGGCACCAGCAAAATCTGGAATGGCTTCAACAGCAAAAACAGATTGCAGGTTCAACAGTTTTATTAAATAATAGACAACGCCGGGTTCCTATAAAAGATATAGAACAAAAAATTGCAAGTGTAAATCTTGGTGTTGCTAATGCCTCAATCTTCGATAGTCTTTTAAATAAGTATACTACGGTAAACAGTTTTCCTGTAAATGCTACCGATTCAGCTTTCAGGAACCTGAGCCTTGATCTGAAACTTTACAACACGATAATTGTTCAGGCGGCCACTGCGGTCTTAAATGATAAAAGGACAGTTACTTTCTTATCTGATGTTCAAAAAAGCAAGCAATTAATACTTGTAGTTTATGGAAACGCTAGTGCACTTGCAAATCTCGGCTTCATCAAACATCCAATCATCATTACGCCTGCCGACTCACCTGGCGCTGCAAGTTATACCGCCCAGGTAATTTTTGGAGGAGTGCCTGCAACAGCTAAACTTACCGAAAGGTACTCAAAGCAATATCGCAGAAGAGCAAGCTCTATTACCAAAGCAACTCGTTTAAAATATACTGTGCCTGAAGATGCAGGTATAAATGTTTCTGACATACAAACATCTGTAGACACCATTGTTGCAAACGCTATCCAAGGCAAAGGTGCACCTGGTGTTGTGGTTTTGGTTGTAAAAGATGGTAAAGTAATCTTCAACAAAGCATAT
>DASVST010000491.1:0-2345 GCA_036387965.1 Segetibacter sp.
TCCAGTTAAACAACAATATCTTAATAGGCTGCTTCAAAAACAAAGCAGTATTTAATTTTTATTTGAGAGTTCCCACACTTTGTAATTCGCAGCTCTTAAGCGTTTACAAAGGTTTTGAATAACACCTTTCACAACTTCAGGTCTGCATTCGATAAGGTCATAAAATGGTTCCTGGTCAATACGGAACAGAAAGCAATCAGATACACTTATAACAGATGCAGAGCGTGTTTCTGTATCAAGTAACGATAACTCTCCAAAAAACTCTTTGTCTTTAAGTGTTGCTAATAGCTGGTTACCTTTTTCAACTTTTACTGAGCCACTAAAAATAATATACATGCAATTGCCTGGTTCTCCTTCTGTAACAATTGTTGTATTTTCTGCTACTTCCTGCTCCTGCATTAAATGAGCAATTTCAGCAAGGATTGTTTCAGGAGTTTCACTAAATATTGATACAGATTTAAGCAGTAAAACACGTTCTATAAGTAAAAGCCTGTTCTTTGTATGGATTGACATTATACTCATATTTTTTGTCTGTGATTTTCACTTACGTGACTTTTAGAAAATATAAACGCAGCCGTATCTTTCAGCAATTCATTCTCAGAATGGAGAAAAGGCTCAATATATTCTTTACGTATCAATTGTTCTTTATCCTGCAAGCTATATAAAACACATGCTTTTGTCCAGTTATTAAAGTTGTAATCAATATCAAATAAAATATTTTTTACAAGAGTTGCGTCATTAAGATGTGGTGCACGGATCGTTCGCTGTAGCTGCATACACTTCTCGTTAGTAGATGCAATTTCGAAAAGGGTACAGAATAATTGCCCTAAGTGCTTTGGAACCGCTAATTGAACCAGTTCAAGTGCATTCGCTACCGACTCTCTTGTATTGGCCTGAAACCCTGCTTGTGCCTTTTTAATTGTTTCTGTATCGTATAGAAAAGAGAAAAGCCATAAACATTTATTCTTTATGCTTTGCAGTTCAAGCTCAAGAGCTTTAGCAACGTTTAAATTGTAGTGCTGCGCAAATTGCAATTTGAAAAGAATAGCAGCCCCGGCAGAAAGATTTTGTTTGATACTATTTTTATAATGGTCGTTGTTCTGCTTATTTTTTATATTTAAAAGAACCATACTTCTCATTAAAGTATCTGCATCTTCAGGAAAACGGTTTAAACATTCGTCTAATATATTGGCTGAAGCCTCACCCCCTATTTTTACAAGCAGCGAAATTAATTTCCTGCTTTTGGAACCTTCACAGCGGTGATCTATTAAAAATTCTTTTATCACCGGAAGAGATTTATTACCGCCTTTGGCTAATGCTTCAAGTATCCCCGTATCGTTCGGAATTAATCTGAAATAGCTGATAAGCCTTTCCATTAGTTCATTATCAGCAATACATCCTGCTGCACACCATGCAGCTTTTCTCACTCCAATATCTTCATCATCAAAAGAATCGATAATGATTTGATTATAGGCATTTGACTTTAACTCTGCCACTATTTCAAGAGCTTTTATCCTGCCTTGGGGGTTGTTTGTATTAAATAACTCTTCTACGTTGTTTTCTGCCATTTGTCTTTGGCTTATATCCTCTTTTGAATATGAAGCTATAGTGGCAGCATATACAACCCTGGCTTCAGCGTGAGTGAGGAATGCTGACATGTTGTAAGAAGAATCCAAAGCAGAAACTGTATGTATCAGATCAGGAAGTATATCTATATGTTGAGGAGAATCAAACAAACCTATTAAAGTTGGTAATGCTTCAATGTATTGTTGAGATTCAATAATGTGTAAAGCAAATTGCTTTACATTGGTCGAAGGATGTGCCAGTGCTTTTTCTAAAAATTCTTTATTCTCTGTAGCTTTCGATGATATTAGTTTAAGGACAGATATTGCTTCAGTTTCGGATCCTGTTACCATTTTTTCCAATAAGAACTCCAACGATTCTTTATCTGTTATAGATATGTCCCTTTCATTCAAGGTTCTATTTCTTAATGCTGTTTGTAAGGTTTCTTTATAGTTCTTGTCAACAGAAAACGAAAAAAGAAGCCAGCATAAAATCAGTCCAAATAACACAATACTTAAAATCTGAAAGTCAGGCTGGTGCTTGCCGGTAAAAACCCATAAAAAAATGCCAATAGTGAGAAATGAAAAGGGATCTAACAAACCCTTAATGATCGTATGCCCACGCAGCCGTTGATGAACAGGAAGTGATTGCATTGTAGCAAGCAGTACAGGTGTTTGAATGGACGACCTGAGTACATCAGTTGTAACCGCCATCATGCCAAATAAGTAAAAGGTTGCCTTGGTTGAGGAAACTTCGAAGGAAAAATAAATACTAATAGCCCC
>DASVST010000492.1:0-3965 GCA_036387965.1 Segetibacter sp.
AGTATACTTAGTTACCAGGCACCGAAATTCTCTTCGAGAGAGAAACACTTTTTCAAACCTCTTACCGGTCAATGTACTGCTTGTAACATCTTAGAATTTCAACCGAATTGTTCGATCAATATTGGAAATCTAAAAGTTGGACAAACACCTGAGACTTTCAAGCTTTGTTCATTTACATACCGCTTTAGCAAAGGACAAAACGTAGAGCAGCGCAAACGAAACAGCAGTGGCAGAAGAACAGAACCGTGTAACCCACTAAAGTTTAAGCTACAATTCAATCAATACTCTAAGATGTTGCAGAAGTCTTTGCAATTGCCATTCACGTTCAGCCTCGGCATTGTTTGAAGCTTTTAATGCATAGGATGCTGCGTGTTTTGCGTGAGATGCAACATGAGCAGTAGCAGCGGCATGCCCTGCTGAACGTGCAGCTGCCTTGGCTTGCTGGCTATGGGCTTCACGTGCTGCCGTATGAGCAGCAAAAGCAAACATCCGTGCTTCAGTCATTTTTATCTTTCCATCCGCCCATGCCTTGGCAGCTTCTACTGCTTTACGTGGACGATCATCTTCCTTGTGGTTTTGCTCAAAAAATATAAGCACATGTTCTGCACAGTCAGCTGCCCATGCAGCAAGAAGTTTGTAATCCTCTACATTTACTTTTATCATAACGTGTCAATTCAAATTCTTTACTTTTTTGTTGAGCTCTCAAGCGCTTTGTTGCCATCGCGAACACCCAATAAATCACACAAAATTATCTCTCCTTCAAATTACAGCAGTAAATTGCACAAGGCTATTATAAGGGATAACAAGCCTGCAAAGTCTTATAATTTAAAACAATCTCAACAACATGAACATTAAAAAACTTTTTTTCACTACTCTCCTTTTGTTATCAATTACAACATCCTTTACCCAAAACAGGGATTCTGTTCTTATTCAAAAAATAGTTAAGGAAGCAACAGAAAATTCTCAACTCGAAAAAATGGCGCATGAGCTAATAGATGTTATAGGGCCGCGGCTTGTTGGAACTTCGAAAATGCAAAAAGCAAACGACTGGGCTGTCAATACCTATAAAAGTTTTGGCATTACTGCTCGTAACGAGAAATGGGGCGAGTGGCGTGGATGGGAAAGAGGTATATCACACATCGATATGGTTCACCCAAGAGTGAGATCTCTAGAAGGTATGCAATTGGCATGGAGCCCAAGCACTAATGGAAAAACCGTTACAGCAGAAACGATCATCATACCTGATGTAGCTGATTCTATTGCATTTGCAAGATGGCTGCCTTCAGTAAAAGGAAAGTTTGTAATGATATCTATGGCACAGCCAACAGGCAGACCCGATTATAACTGGCAGGAGTTTGCATTGAAAGAGTCGTTCGATAAAATGAAGAATGATCGTACAGCACAAACCGAAGCGTGGCGCAGGCGCATTAGTAAAACGGGATATACAGCCAGAACATTAGCCGTAGCATTAGAAAAAGCAGGAGCAGTCGGCATCATTGCTTCTAACTGGTCTGCAGGCTTTGGTGTAAATAAAATATTTGGAGCCAACACCAAAAGAATTCCAACAGTAGATATTGCCCTTGAAGATTATGGCTTGCTCTACAGGCTTACAGAATCAGGACAAAAGCCAAGAATTAGTGTACGAGCCGACTCTAAAGAAACGGGTATTGTACCCACATTCAACACAATCGCAGAAATAAAAGGAACAGAAAAACCGAACGAATACATTATTCTTTCTGCACACTTCGACTCGTGGGATGGAGCATCAGGGGCTACCGATAATGGCACCGGTACATTAGTGATGATGGAGGCTATGCGCATTTTAAAGAAGCTATATCCAAATCCTAAACGAACCATAATTGCGGGACATTGGGGAAGTGAAGAACAAGGCTTAAACGGATCAAGAGCATTCGTTGAAGATCATCCGGAAATCATTCCAAACATACAAGCAGTATTTAACCAGGATAATGGAACAGGAAGAGTAGTAAACATGTCAGGTTCAGGGTTCCTCCACTCCTATGATTATATAAGTCGCTGGTTATCTAAAGTTCCAAGAGCTATAAGAGAACCTATTGTAACAACTTTTCCAGGCACACCCGGTGGTGGTGGTTCAGACCACGCATCTTTTGTTGCTGCAGGAGTACCTGCTTTTTCACTCAGTTCGCTAAACTGGTCGTATGGTACTTATACATGGCACACTAACCGTGACACCTACGATAAAATAGTGTTTGATGATGTTCGCAGCAATGCCATACTAACAACAATATTAGCTTACATGGCAAGTGAAGACCCGGCAAAAACTTCACGTCAAAGAATTGTATTACCTGCCAACCCAAGAACAGGTGCACCGGGAACATGGCCTCCTCAAACTAAACCAACACGTAAAGGTGGAGTCGATTAAATCCTTCAAACAATTATTTCAAAGCCGCCTCTGATGGTGGCTTTGTTGTATAAACAAGAACTTTTTACTTTCATCTTAAGCATTCAATATGACGATAGATTTTACCAACAAAAATGTTTTAATCACCGGCGGTTCACGAGGCATCGGAAGAGCATGCGCCAAATTATTTTCAGCGCTTAATGCAAACGTAATCATCACCTATAAAAATAATCTTGCAAAAGCAGAACAAACCATCAAATCACTTACTTCAAACGGAAAGCACAGCTTCTTTCAGCTTGATATTGCACAACCTGATGCAATTAAAAACATGTTCTCCGAAGTGATGCAAAAGTATGAACGTCTTGACGTGCTGGTGAATAATGCAGGTGTGTTTATCGAACACAAGATCAGTGAAGTTTCTTACGAAGAATGGCAACAGGCATGGAACGAAACCATCAGCACCAATCTTACAGGAGTAAGCAACCTATGTTACTTTGCAGCAAAGCAAATGATGGCGCAGCAATATGGTAAAATAGTAAATATTTCCTCACGTGGTGCTTTCCGCGGCGAGCCCGAACATCCTGCTTATGGAGCAAGTAAAGCAGGTTTAAATGCCATGAGCCAATCACTTGCTGTTGCATTAGCCCCGCATAATATTACCGTTGGCATTATTGCGCCCGGGTTTGTTGAAACAGATATGGCGGCTGCTTATATAAATAGTGAACTGGGTGATCAGGTTAAAAAACAAAGTCCCTTTAACCGTGTAGCTAAACCTGAAGAAGTAGCAAACCTGGTTGCTGTTTTTGCAAGCGACGGACTTGAGTTTACTACAGGAGGAATTGTCGATGTTAATGGTGCTTCTTATTTAAGAAGTTAGATGGGTGGTATAAACTTCGATGTTACGCAAAACTCCTCTACCTTAATTGTCGACCATAATTTTTATTGTTTCTGTTGCTTCTGAGCTAATTACTTTCAAGAAGTAAACACCTTTGCTAAGAGATTGAATATTTACAGCTGATCTGTTTGATCCTGGAATAACAGAAAGAGAAGTTGTTATTAATGTTTTGCCTGAAACATCAGTGATGGCAACATTTGCTTTGCCTGTTTTACTACTTTGTATTTCAACATTCAACTTCTCTTTTGCAGGAAGCGGATATACATTTACACTGAAACTGCTATTGTTTTGAATTGTTTTTACAGGGCTATATTCATGTGAGCCGTCTCTATCAATTATTTTTAATCGATAGTAGTTTGTTCCGGCTAAAGGGTAAACATCATTGAAACTATACTGGCTTAATCCTGCAATGATTTTACCAATGTTAGTATAATCATTACCGTTGTTGCTTCTTTCTATTTCGAACTTGTGGGTATTAATTTCCTGTGCTGTTGACCATGTTAAAACATTTTCACCTGCTCTTTGCCTGACTGAAAAACCAAGAAGCTTAAGTGGTAAAGCGGAACAAAATTCCCGGGTAGCCGGAACTACCGTTTCTCTTAATGTAAATTCTCTTGTAACTTCAAAACCTGTTGATATTGTAGTATCAGGTAATGAAAAGAAAACATTATAGTCTCTCTCGCTTTTTAC
>DASVST010000493.1:0-7481 GCA_036387965.1 Segetibacter sp.
CCGAACGCAGGAAATATTATATGCTTTAAATCAACTTGAACTTGAAAAAAGGCTACCAGAACTAAATTATTTTGTTGATAGTCCTTTGAGTCAAAAAGCCACTGAAGTAATCAAAAGTTATCCTGACAATTACAACGAAAAACTTCAAAAGATTTTGAAGATTGATGAAGATCCCTTTATGTTCAAAGGATTAAAGTATGTAGAAAACGCCGAAGACAGCAAACAGCTCGTTAACTATAACGAGCCTTGTGTGATCATCTCTGCAAGTGGTATGGCTGATGCAGGCAGAGTCAAACATCACATTATCAGTACTATTGAAAACGCCAAAAACACAATTCTGTTTGTAGGCTATTGCGAAAAAACTTCTTTAGGAGGACAACTGATAAACGGAGAAAAAGCTGTTGAAATCTTTGGCGATTCTTTTGAAGTGAAAGCAGAAGTAAGCCAGTTGCAAAGTATGAGCGCACATGGGGACTACGATGATCTTCTAAAGTTTTTAGGAACACAGGATTCTCAACAGTTAAAACAACTATTTCTCGTTCATGGTGAATTTGAAGTTCAAAAAGACTTTTCAGAAAGACTTCAAAGAAGAGGCTTCGAAAATGTAATTGTTCCGGGTATGCATAATGAGTACGAACTTGAATAACTTTATCACATGCAAGTTCCTGTAGAAGATATCCTAAAGATAGGAGAGGCGCTTATTGCCGGCTCTTTGTTGGGGCTCGAAAGAGAATATAGAAGCAAACCTGCAGGTTTGCGTACCATCATTATGATCACTGTTGGCTCTACATTGTTCTCCATTCTCAGTGTAAGTATAAGTGACCAGTCTCCTGATAGAATTGCGTCCAACATTGTAACAGGTGTTGGTTTTGTTGGTGCAGGAGTAATTTTTAAAGAAGGAGTAAACTTAAAAGGGATAACAACTGCAGCAAGCATTTGGGCAGCTGCCGCAATAGGTATGGCTATTGGCTTTGGAGAGTATTGGCTCGCTATTGTTACCCTCGCAGTGGTATTATTTACATTGGTTGTCTTACCAAAGATTGAAGAGAGATTAGATTCAACTCACGTGGTAAAAACATATCTTATCTCTTTTAATTCGAAAGTTTATTCTATCCTTGAACTACAGGGACTTTTCAATACATCTCATATCAACTATACCAGCTTGTGTTTACGTAAGAATGAGGATGAGCTAACCATAACTTATTCCATTCGTGCTATTGCTGAAAAGCATGAAGAACTTGTGAATCTCCTTATTACGAATACTGCTATAAAAAAGGTTGAGGTTTAAGGGATTGCTCGTTAACGTCTTCCTAATTACATATTCACCTCATAATGGATTAAGTACCACTTACATAAAAACATTTTGTGGGTTTAGGAAAGAGAAGCAAATTGCGCAGCTTTCTAAATGTAGTAGCGTCCGTGCTTTTCATGCTTTCGATGCAACTATAACCTAACAACACATGAGATTTATACTACTGCAATTAATATTATGCACCTGCATTGTCACAGTTTCCGCTCAAACGGCTAAAAGAGAAATTAAAGCTGTTAAAACAACTTTATCCATTAAGATAGATGGCGAGCTAAATGATGAAGCCTGGAAAACGGCTGCTGTTGCGAATAATTTTACAGAACAACGTCCGGTTTTTGGGCGTATACCAGAAGATAGAATTAAATCAGAAGCTTTTATCCTTTATGATAACAATGCAGTGTATGTAGCAGGATTTTGCCGTGAACCGAGTAGAGATAGTATATCAACAGAATTAATTGGAAGAGACAGGGTGGGTGTAAATGATTTTGCTGGAGTAATGTTCGATACTTATTTAGATGAGATCAACGGTGTAGGCTTTTATGTTACCGCACTTGGTGAACAGTTCGATACTAAATACAGTTTAAATAATGAAGATGGTAGCTGGAGTACAGTGTATCAAACAGCAACGAGAATAACTGATTCTGGTTGGAGTTATGAAATGATGATACCGTATTCGGCTTTGCGCTTTAGTAAAGAAAAAGTACAGAGCTGGGGAATAAACTTCGTTCGCAGAAGAACTAAAACAGGTCAACAGTTTGTATGGAGCCCGCTCAATCCAAATAAATTTGGTACGATGAACCAGGCGGGAATTTGGAAAGACATAGAAGATATAAAGGCGCCGTTACGCCTGTCTTTCTCACCTTATTTATCTACATATTTAAATGGAATTCCAAACAGCGCAGGTAAAAAAGACTGGAACACTACAGTTAACGGAGGCATGGATGTAAAATATGGAATCAGTAAAGCATTCACGCTTGATATGACATTGATACCAGATTTTGGACAGGTACAAAGTGATAATCAAATTTTAAATCTGTCACCTTTCGAAGTAAGGTTTAATGAAAACCGATCCTTTTTTACCGAAGGCACAGAATTATTCAACAAGGGAAATCTTTTTTACAGCAGGAGAATTGGAGGCGTTCCGCTAAATTTTTCTAAGCCATACAGCAACTTAAGTGCTAATGAAAAAGTTCTTTTAAATCCCTCAGAAACTAAACTCATAAATGCAACAAAGATTAGTGGCAGAACTGCCGGAGGATTAGGCATTGGTTTCTTTAATGCTGTTACTAAACCCCAATATGCTACTATTGAAAATGATAAACATGAACTTAGAGAAGTTGAAACAAACCCCCTAACTAATTATAACATTTTAGTGCTGGATCAAACGATGAAGAATAATTCTTCCGTTTCTCTTGTTAATACAAATGTTCTTCGGAGTGGTAGTGATTACGATGCAAATGTGACCGCAGCTTTATTTGATATTTACGATAGAAACATTGCCTGGAACGTTTGGGGTAAAGTAGCGAACAGCAACTTGTTTAGTCATCCTTCATCACCAAAAACCATATCGGGTTATAACTACGAAATAAATTTTGGACGATTTAAAGGTCCGCTCAACTTCGAACTGCACCAGCACGCTGCTGATAACAAGTATCAGCAGAATGACATGGGTTTCTTCAATAACAATAATTATATAAACACCGGTGGTGGCGCGTGGTATAGAATAAATAAGCCCAAAGATTTCTACAACAACATAGGATTTCAATTTAACTGGACTTATTCGCAAAGATTTATACCAAGAGATTACCAGTTTTTATCACTCAATTTTAATGCGAATAGTCAGCTGAAAAACCTGTGGGGAGTTGGGGTGAACCTGAATTTCAACCCACAGCAACAGGATTTTTATGAACCAAGAGTAGCAGGAAGAATGTTTAAAGGTCCGGGTTGGTCAAGAGTAGGCTTTAGAATAAACACCAATAGTGCAAAAAAGTATTCTGCCTCTATTCAATTCAATGAAAGAATATCACCCAAGTACAAAGGAAATACTGCTGATATATTTTTAAGTAACCAATATCGGTTTAACGAAAAGTTTACTGCGGGACTAAATACATACGCTGAATTTGCTAAGAACAACGTGGGGTTTGCGTTTGTAAATAGCCCTGCTGATGTGATTTTTGGTTTGAGAGATCGTCATACAGTAGAAAACATTTTAAACCTGAAGTATAACTTCAACATTAAGATGGGACTTACATTTCGTGCAAGGCATTATTGGAGTAAGGTTGATTACAGCCAGTTTTACAACTTAAAACAAGATGGTTACCTGCAAAAGATAACAGGTGTTACAAGAGATCCAAACCAAAACCTTAACCTCTTTAATATTGATATGGTTTACACCTGGCAGTTCGGTCCGGGCAGCTTTATAAATATAGGCTGGAAGAATACAGGTCAGCAATTCGATCAAAATGTTTTAGATAGGTATTATCAAAATCTTGAGCGAACGTTGACTGAGCCTCAGCAGAATAACTTTTCTATTAAGGTGATTTACTTTCTTGATTATTTGTCGCTTAAAAAAAATTAGACCGTCTGGATGCAGAAAATGCAACACCTGAAGGGCAAACAGGTTTAATTTTGTAATCTGTATTGTGAAGGAAATCGAAAGTCTTCGTCTGTCAAATGCATTTGTTTTACTTCAACCGCTTCATTGGTCCAAATGTATCCTTTTTCAAAATCCTTCATTGTAAACTTCAGGGGTAAAGCGCCGTCTGTTTCTTTTAAATAAGCGTTCCACTCTCCAAATTCATGATTTAAAAATGCATTATAATTCAATTTCAGCTTAGGAGAATAAAAATAGGTGGTTATCACTTTTCCCTGTCTTGCTTGTATTGCTTCACATTCATAGCCGGCAATTGTCTCTTTGTTGGGGAGTTTCGTAAATATTGTTGGCGTGGTGCTTTTTAATGTTACATCATTCTTACTTGCGGTCTTACTCTTTTTATCGAACGAATAGTGGGTAGTGGTAGCACTATTGTACAAATACATCAATTGTTGACGTTCATTATACGTTTTATAATTTTTACTATCTATATAGTAGTACAATTCTTTTCCGAAATAAGGGTAAAGCTGCTTGCCAATGTTATTGAGATGAAGATCAGTAAAAGTATTAATTGAAACAATCCTACCTGAAAACGGTGTGTCATGCCCTGAGAAGGAAACAATTATTATATAAGTGACCAGGAAAAGGAATTTCCTTGTTAAATGGTTTTTCATCGGATAAAGTTAAGAATAAACCAGGCACAAACACAGGCAAGCGAAGGAAGGAAAAACAAAAACCTTAATCAATTGATTAAGGTTTTTATGTAGAGCGTACGGGAATCGAACCCGTGATTCCTCCGTGAAAGGGAGGTGTCTTAACCCCTTGACCAACGCTCCATTTTTTACGAATGGACGGCAAAAATAGTGTCAACAGATTTTCCTGCCAAAACTTTTTGCCTTTTATTGAAAATAACACTATAAAACCATGCGTAAAGATTTGCCGTACAAGTGAGTGACACAACGATGATGCCTGAAGAACAAAAGCTGGTTACCAAAAAATCCAACTTTGTTAATAACAATCCTTGTAATTTTGCAACGCTTTTTAAACGTAAAATATAAAACATGAGTACTGTAAAAGTTGCCATTAATGGCTTTGGACGTATCGGACGATTAGTATTTCGCCAGATTTATAATATGGAAGGAATTGATGTTGTCGCAATAAATGATTTAACCACCCCGGCAGTTTTAGCCCATTTATTAAAATACGATAGTGCTCATGGCCGCTTTACCGGAGAAGTTACAAGTACCGAGAACTCAATAGTTGTTAATGGTGACGAAGTAAAAATATATGCACAGAAAGATCCGGCTCAAATACCTTGGGGTGAGCACGGAGTTGATGTTGTAATTGAAAGTACAGGTTTCTTTACTGATAAAGCGAAGGCTGAAGCGCATTTAACTGCAGGCGCAAAAAGAGTTGTTATTTCTGCACCAGCAACCGGTGATTTGAAAACCGTTGTTTTCAATGTTAACCACGAGATTCTTGATGGAAGTGAAACAATTATTTCTTGTGCTTCTTGTACAACAAACTGCCTTGCTCCAATGGCAAAAGTGCTGCAGGATAATTACGGAATCGTTGCAGGTTTAATGACAACCATTCATGCTTACACAAACGATCAAAACACATTAGATGCGCCGCATCCAAAAGGTGATTTGCGTAGAGCAAGAGCTGCTGCACAGAATATAGTTCCAAATACAACAGGTGCTGCAAAAGCAATCGGACTTGTGTTGCCCGCGCTTAAAGGTAAATTGGACGGAGGTGCTCAACGTGTTCCAACCATCACAGGTTCCTTAACAGAGCTAAATGTTATTTTAGAAAAAACGGTAACACTTGAAGAAGTAAATGCTGCAATGAAAGCTGCTGCTAACGAGAGCTTCGGCTACACAGAAGATGAAATTGTAAGCACTGATATCATTGGAATAAGCTTCGGATCATTATTCGATGCTACACAAACAAAAGTGATTACCGCAGGCGATAAACAACTTGTGAAAACCGTTAGCTGGTACGATAACGAAATGAGTTATGTAAGCCAGTTGGTTCGCACAGTTAAATTTTTTGCAGGCTTAATTAATAAATAAATTTTGTGACCAACTGTTGTACATTATTCAACATCGTTGTCATTCACTTCAACCGCAGTGCATAGCTCTGCGGTTTTTTTTATCTTTTTAATAGTTACTTATGAGCAAGTTTCAAACCCATAATTTCTCAGGAGAAAAAGCATTAATACGAGTTGACTTCAACGTTCCACTAAACGAGAACTTTGAAATAACTGATGACAACAGGATAAAAGCAGCCATCCCAACTATTCAAAAGATATTAAAGGATGGCGGTAGTGTAATTCTTATGAGCCACTTAGGTCGTCCAAAGGGTGGTCCTGAAGATAAATTTTCGCTGAAGCATTTAGTAAAACACATAAGTGAATCTTTAGGCGGTGTTACGGTGTTGTTTGCACCCGATTGTATTGGCGAAGAAGCCTCGCTTACAGCATCTATGCTAAGACCTGGAGAAGTATTGCTACTCGAGAACTTGCGCTTTTATAAGGAAGAAGAAAAAGGGGACGATACATTTGCTGAAAAGCTAAGAAAGCTAGGAGACGTATACATTAACGATGCTTTTGGCACAGCACATCGTGCACATGCTTCAACAGCTGTTATTGCAAAATATTTCTCTGCTGATAAAAAGATGTTCGGCTTAGTAATGGAAGCAGAAATTATTAGTGCCGACAAAGTATTACATAGCAAAGAGAAGCCTTTCACTGCAATTCTCGGAGGCGCCAAAGTGAGCGATAAAATAATGCTTATTGAAAATCTCTTAGAAAAAGCAAACAATATAATTATAGGCGGAGGAATGGCTTACACCTTTCTAAAAGCACAAGAAAAAGAAATAGGCAGTAGTCTTTGTGAAGAAGACAAGCTCGACCTTGCAAATGAACTTTTACAAAAAGCTAAAGACAAAAACGTAAACATCATTTTACCTACAGACAGCGTTATCGCAGACAAGTTTGCAGCCGATGCAAACACCCAAACTGTTTCAAACGATAACATTCCACAA
Organism: Segetibacter sp.; assembly: GCA_036387965.1. Classification (GTDB taxonomy): domain Bacteria; phylum Bacteroidota; class Bacteroidia; order Chitinophagales; family Chitinophagaceae; genus Segetibacter. The sequence goes on from DASVST010000493.1 coordinate 6,951, forward strand.
GGCTGGATGGGGCTTGACATTGCCCAGGAGAGCATTAACTTGTTTAGCAAAACCATTTTAGAAAGTAAAACCATTCTTTGGAACGGTCCAATGGGTGTGTTTGAAATGGAGAAGTTTCAAAACGGAACAAAGGCAATAGCAACTATCGTTGCAGAAGCAACAAGTAAAGGAGCATTCTCGTTAGTTGGTGGCGGTGATAGTGTTGCCGCTGTAAACAAGTTTGATCTTGCTGATAAGGTAAGTTATGTAAGCACCGGCGGCGGCGCAATGCTCGAATACTTTGAAGGAAAAGAATTACCGGGGATAGCAGCGATCAACGCGTAGCGGCACTTCTCAAATTTATTTTTTCTTCTCTGTAACTTTTTCAATTTGTAGGCGTATTAATGGTATCAACACCTTAAACCCTACAGATGAAACCTCTTTTACTTCTGCTTGCACTTGCGTGCTCAATTCAAACGTTTTCACAGTTTACAGTCGCTGGAAAAGTATTCGATAATTCAAAAAAGCCTGCCAGGGCTGTAACAGTTTTGC
>DASVST010000494.1:0-3921 GCA_036387965.1 Segetibacter sp.
CTGGCTATACGGACTTACAAAAAGTAAAGAATTCCTTTTGCAGATTCACATAATCATGATGTATACCAATTTTATTACTAATTTAATTTTTGCATTAGCCGTATTATGGACACCGAAGAAACAAGCATCTATACTGCCGTATTAATAGCATGTATAGTAATAACAGTTATCATCATTTATTTTGCTATTTCTATTTATAGGCAGCAAAGAAAAAAGCTAGAATTGGCGAGACAAAACATGCGTATTGAGATTTCAACAATGGAAAAAGAAAGGACCAGGATAGCTAATGATTTGCATGATGACCTAGGACCAACTTTATCTGTCATTAAATTTCAGATAGATAATGCCAGGGACAGATCGGATCAAATACAGTTACAAGATGCAAGTTTAGCAGTGGATAATTTAATACAAAGAATGAGGGAGATATCGAATAACTTAATGCCCTCATCTTTACTACGAAAAGGGTTGTTTGTTTCAATTCAAGAGTTTATCAGATCCCTTGAAACAACCACAAATTTAAAATTCCAATTTTCAAATAACTGCAATACGATAATCTCCCATGATGTAAGTATTAACCTTTACAGAATTATAAAAGAAGTACTCCATAATGGCGTCAAACATTCCCAGGCAACAGAAATACACATTGCTTGTAGCCTAGTAAAAAATATGTTATCTATCCACTACTTCGACAATGGTATTGGATTTGAATATGAAAAAACCGTGTCTTCAAGTACTGGCTTTGGATTAAGAACTTTAAAAAGCAGGATAGAAATAATAGGAGGAAATATGACTGCAGAATCAAAGCCGGGTAAAGGAACAGCGTTTTTATTTAAAATACCGCTATCTTAATTGTATGAATAGGCCAATAAGATTAATAATAGCAGATGATCATGAACTTTATAGAGATGGGTTCAAATTACTGCTTAAAAACCAAAATGATCTTGAACTAATAGATGAAGCAGAAGATGGAAAACAATTGTTGGATGTAGTTGATAAACACCAACCAGATATAGTAATTACAGATATCAAAATGCCAGTAATAGATGGGATAGAAGCATGTAAAATCATAAAAGATAAATACCCATGGATTGGGATTATTGCTCTGTCAATGTTTAACGATGATCACCTAATAGTAGATATGCTTGAGGCAGGAGCAAAAGGATACCTGACCAAAAACACAAACAAGTATGAGTTATTACAGGCTGCAAAATCAATATTTCAGGGTGGCACGTATTACTGTAGTGACACCTCTAAAAAACTAACTGGTTTACTTTTTAAAAGCAAGTATGATCCTTATAAAGAAAAAGAGGTCATATTAACATCAAGAGAAAAGGAAATCATCATTCTAATATGCAAAGAGTTTTGCAATAAAGAAATCGCTTCTGCTCTTGGCCTAAAAGTGAGAACCATAGAAAGCTACAGGGACAAAATTCAGGAAAAAATAGGGTCGAAAAATATGATTGGTATTGCAATATATGCACTAAAAACAAACCTCTATAAATTAGAAGAAGCTTAGATAAAGAAGATACAAAAATTACCCTTCCTTTTTTCAAATTTGCATCAATTGCTGGATGTCATTCCAAAGGAAATAAACACTTCTGCGAATTTTATATGGCTTCAGTTTCCCATGTTTTATCCAATCATATATCGTAGGTCTTGATATTTGAAAATAAGAACAAACTTCAGAAATTTTAAGTAAAGGCTTATAAGTTAAACCCTCTGTTTGGAATGTCGTGGTATCAGGTTTTTCTTTTGCTGTTTTAGTGATCTCTTCCCGTAAAATTATTCGCAGATGCTCCCAAAACTCTTTGGGCTCATAAGGAAACAACATTGGAGGAATTGTCCCGTTATTCATTGATCGTTTTTAATTAGAGGAACTTTTTTTCTGTTTCTTTATTATTGGGTAGCAATATATACACCATACTTCCTTGATTTCGTCTAAACGAAGGTTCATATATTATGTAACCATACTCGCTCAGCTCTCTGATAATTTTATGATAAGTAGCACTTGCAGATATCTTTGCTAATTTCATTATCTGGTAACTGTATGCTTGTACAGGGTTGCAGTAATCTTTTTCTTTCCAATATTGAAGCAAAGCAGCATAAATGCCTATGTGAGTTATACTTATGCGAGGGTCATTTTCAATTGCTAAAAAAAAATATGACAATAGTTTCAATTGCTCCATTTTAAACTAATTGAGGTATTCACATTTTGAGCCTGTGTTCGCTTTTGTTATGACCCTCGCTTAAAGTCATTATAGACTCTGTCCTTGCTTTGTTCTTTTTTTTTTGGAGGCTTTTGCACTCTCTGTACAGTCTTCTACATCTGGCTTTAGGCTTTCCTTTCGATTGACAACCTTTCCGTTATTCACCTCTCCAATTGATTCTTTTTCTCCTTTAGCCTGTTTAGTTATCATACGCTGCATACTTGCATCATATACACTGACAGACTTAAATTGGGGATTCGCTTCAATAAACTGTTTGTGCTCACCTCCATTTTCGTAAAATGTTACTGATTGCCTGTTTCCCTTATTTAAAGAGTCAATAAGTCTTGATTTCTCCTGCCCATTACTTAGTTCCTTTATAGGAAGGTTAGTAAGCACCTTTTCAAGATCGAATCCATAGTTTTGATGATATTGCTTCATCCTGTAATTTCCGTTTTGATCGGTTTCTTTAAAATCCAATTGCACCCACGCGTTATACATTTGCCCTTCCTTATTTGTGAGATTCTTATTAACTGCTCTTCCGTTCATTAAGTTATATGCCTCTTTTAAAGTGATATTATTTCCTTTATTAACATAGAACGTTTGGTCAACTACATTTGAACATTGCCCTTGTTTTAAACTTACATTATAACTGTTGAAGAAGTACAACTCAGTGTGTTCAGATTTCTTAAAATGAAGAACTGCTTTAGTTGTATCATTCCCAAACGTTGCCTCATGCGAAATCCTAAACTCAGGAGAGCTGTTCTGAAGTTTTTCTTTCAACTCATTTTCTAATGCGTCCCCAAATCCTGTAAACTTTACCTGGTCTTTCAGGTATTCAAAATTCTTCTGGTTCATAATATATATTTTAATTGAATGGTAATAAAATATGCAGTTAGCCCTATCAATAGATAGACTTCGCCTTAATAAGTATTCTGTTACGAATAAATAGCTCTAGGTTCCTACCACCATTTTTTTCTATCATTTGTACTGATAAATACTTTTTGTTGGGAATGGTAAATTTGTGTAAAGCAAATACAAAAGTCTCTTTGCCGGTGCCGGCAATGGTTGAGGTATCGCCATGCACGTGTAATGGTTGTATTTCGATTTCCTGTAAAGCTGTACGCCTTGATTTCTTCTCATCTTTTATGAAAAATCTTAGCATCTCAACATCATAGTTAATGTTGGAGTAATTAGCCGTTTCCAGCTTAAAAAAAATAATGTCGTTCTTGATGAATATCCCTTTCAATGTCAACTCCATGTCATACATAAAATCTCCTACTCCACGTATTCTTTCCGTCTGGTTTAAAATAATTATTGCATCATTTTGAAATGCTGCTACATTATAAAGTGGTTTTAAAGAGCCTAATCTTTCACTGAGTATGGAATCATTTTGAAAGGAAATATTTATCACAGAAGGGTTTTTGTTGTATTCTAAGAGGAAGGAATATAGCTTCCCATCCGCGGTTATTACACTCAAGTTTGTCTCCGGAAAATTTTCCTTACCCGCCTTAATTAAAAGGATATTCTCCACACCTTTAGCTTTTTGGGCTAGCACATCCGCACTACCTCTATCCACGCTTTTAATGGAATATGGGAAGATCAGGTTAGTGGTTTTATTTGAGGTTATCTTCAATGGAACGGGTTCTATAATACTGGTTCCATATTTCTCTGCTGTTATCTGGCAAAAGGTTGTTTCTTTCATTAAAAGAAGAAA
>DASVST010000495.1:0-1893 GCA_036387965.1 Segetibacter sp.
AAGTAAACCAGGCGCCAACAAAATTCGGCGGTTCTGCTGATGGCCCAGGCGCCCAAACACAGGATATACTTAGCCCAACTTTAACTAATACAACACCTGTAACCCGGTACGATTACCAGGATGCGATTTTTCATACGGGTATTGGAACAGATAATAATGTTTCTGTATCAGGGGGAACGGATATGACCAAGTATTTTGTTTCGGGCTCGTACTTCTTTAACCAGGGTATAATAAAAAACACAGATTTTCAGCGCTTCAGTTTTCGTGCGAATATTGACCAAAGGTTGAATAAATGGTCTTCCGTGGTTATGGGTTTAAATTATACTAATAGCAGAGCGAACGAAAAGCCCGACGGCAATTCCTTTTTCTCGCCGATGAACGCTGTAACAATCCTTGGAAATATTCATAACATCTGGGAACGCGATGCGTTAGGAAATCTAAAAGCAGTAGGAGAAAGAGGAAGAGTAAATCCACTTTCGATAATTGAAGATTTCCAGCAAAAGCAAACGACTGGTCGAATTCTTTCAAATATTGGTTTCAAATTAAATCCTATAACAAACCTTTCGCTGGATTACACTATGGGAGTAGATAATTTCTCGCAACTAGGTACTACTTTCATTCCTCCATTTGCTTATAATGTTAGCGACGCAAACTTTGGGGGCGGAGCGACTTTAGACCCTTCACGCAATGGCTATGCAAGCACTGCTAGCAATACTTTTTTTGCCATTAATCATGATGTGAATGCTACTTATAATGCAAAACTTACCAGTGATCTTTCGTCAACAACACAAGCCGGATTCACGCAACAATACGAAAGAAATAACTATGTTTTACTGCAAGGCCGTGGCCTTGCTCCATTTGTGCAAACAGTAAACGGCGCAAGTACAATCATAGCAGGGTCTGATGACAGAAGTGAACTTTCTGTTTCTGGTGCCTTTCTTCAGCAAAATTTCAAATATAAAAACCACTTCTTTGTAACAGGTGCAGTAAGATTAGACGGTTCGTCAGTATTTGGTGAAGACCAGCGAAGTCAGAAGTATGTGAAGGCGAGTGGAAGTTATGTTCTTTCTTCTACTGACTTTTGGAAAGGTTTAGGAACAGATAACTGGTTGGATCTGTTTAAAGTACGTTTAGCTTATGGAGAAAGTGGAAACCTAACAGGTATAGGAGCTTACGAGCGTTTCAACACATATACCTCTTCATCTTTTATAGGCCGAACCGCGTTAAGCGGCAGGACAAGATTAGCAAACGAAAATGTGAAACCAGAAAGACAGCAAGAGCTGGAGTTTGGTGCTGATCTTGTTTTTTTTAAGAACAGGGCTTCACTATCATTTAATGTCTACAACAAGAAAGTTAAGGACCTTTTGATTGACAGACAGATTGCTCCTACCACTGGTTTTACCAGTTTACTTGATAACTTTGGTTCGCTTGAAAACAAAGGCTTTGAACTTATTATAAATGCTACTCCCGTTGCAACCAAAAATGTAAATTGGAGCATCACGGCCATTTATAACCGTAACAGAAATAAGGCAACAAAAATTGGCCAGGCTCTTACACTATTTAATACAAATGCAGCCGCTCTTGCAATACTGGAAAACTATCCCATCGGTGTTTTTTATGGAACTTTCTTTGCTATGAATGCGAATGGGGAGCAGGTAAAGACTCCAGCAGGTATACCCCAAATAGAAAGAGGTGTACAAAACAGCCCGGTTACTTATACACCTTCAAGAGATGCAAATGGATTACCGGTAACCACCGCAACCGTGGTTAGAAAAATTCTTGGTGATCCTAACCCTGATTATACCGGTAGCCTTGTGAATGAAGTTAACTATAAGAAATTGAATTTACGAGTACAACTAGATGCGGTGCAGGGAGTGGATGTTTGGAATGCGG
>DASVST010000496.1:0-4085 GCA_036387965.1 Segetibacter sp.
AAGGTTAACGCCAATAATACTCACAATTATAGTATGACTAAACTAAACTTTAAAAGTAAATACTGCAACCTCTTTGCATTTGTGCTTAGCTTAGTACTGGTTTCACTTTGTATATGGCGGTTTATTGAAGCTTACAGCGCAAAAGACACTCGTGAACTCGTTTCCTCAGTTGTATGTTTTATTATAGCTACCTACTCAGTTATCAGTCAATACATTTATTTCAAAAGGAAATAGATACATCCGCTTAGTTCCCGACTGGTGTGAATGTTGTTTGATCTTTTGTCTCATCCTTTGATTTCTTTTGAAAGATCAATTTAGAATCACATTAATTCATCAGAGTTTTATTGAGCAGGCTTTGTGCTATTTCCTTTAAATTATGCGGTACATAAACTTCAACTTCTCCAAAATTAAGATAGCTGCTGTCCTGCTTGTTCATTATAAAAACAGGCACATTATTCTCCTCGAGCATGCCCTTTATAATGCTTGCTTCAGCCTGGTTGGTGGTAGCATATAATTTAAACCAATCCTTCATTATGCAAGGTAATCGTTATCATCGTTGGTGGCATAGGCGGGAAGCACTTCATCACTTTTCTTCTTCATAAGGGAAATGATCCCTATTGTAACTGCAAGACTTAAAAGCGAAAATAAGATTGGCAGCGTAAAATCATCAGAAGCAATTTTTTTAAGCATCTCGCTTTTGTCGGCAAAGTAAACAGCCGAAACAGCAAGGGCATTATTAAGAAAATGAATGATGATGCAGTACCAGATGTTTCTTGTTACATAATAAACAGTTCCAAGCATTAAGCCAAGCACAAATATGGGTAGAATTTTAAAAAAAGTACCGTGAAGCAATGCAAAAACAACAGAAGATAAAAGAATAGAAAGCCATGGTTTGTTATTCCAGCGAAGCAAAGTTTTTTGTAACGCTCCTCTAAAAAAAAGCTCTTCACCAATGGCAGGTAACAAAGCCATTATAAAAAGATTTATGATAAAATCCCCAACTGAATTCATTTTTAAAAAAGCTTCAATAGCTCTGGTATATAGAGCCTCGGCGTCTTTAAGTGCCTGGTGCATACTTCCGAAATGAGCTTTTTCATTAAGGTTGCCGAGCCACCCAACAAATGGTTGAATAGCAAAAAGAAGAATAATTGCGAGGAAGGCTACAAGTACTGAAAAGTTTTTTTGAAGTCCAACATACTTTAGAGGCTGAGGTGCGGAAAAATATCCGAACAATAAAGCAGGTAAAATAAACGACACTACCGCTCCTGCAAACTGTGCCCATTTGAAACTTGTAACAATTTCAGGACTAATCACAGCATTTTTATCTTGCAATAATGTACCTATATCGCTAAAGAATAACGTAGTAATTACATAATTCAAAATAAAGAAACCAGATGCTAAGCCAAGAAAAGCCACAAATTGTATCCCTGGTGGCTGGTATTTTAAGTATGTGTTCATCAACCCTCTTTAAATTTTTAAAAAATATCTTAAGCAGTGCTGTAATACTTCACTAAATGAAATGTTGTATTTTTTGATTATTACAACTGCGTACCAATTACACCTAAATTTGCAGGGCTTAAATGGGGTTGCAAGTTATGGATAAACGTAATTCGCCTTCGCCTTATTATCGCCCACATTTTCATGATTAAAATAGGCAATATAGTTTTAACCGGGTTTCCGCTGCTGCTTGCACCAATGGAAGATGTTAGTGATCCGCCATTTCGTGCTGTGTGCAAAGAGAATGGTGCGGACTTAATGTATACTGAATTCATCAGCAGCGAAGGATTAATTCGTGATGCGATCAAGAGCCGCAAAAAGCTTGATATTTTTGATTACGAAAAACCGGTAGGTATTCAAATATTTGGCGGTGATGAAGATAGCCTTGCTTTAGCTGCTAAAATTGTTGATGTAACCAATCCTGATCTGCTTGATATAAACTTTGGTTGCCCTGTAAAGAAGGTTGCGTGCAAAGGCGCTGGTGCCGGTGTTTTAAAAGATATAGATTTAATGATTCGCCTCACTGATGCAGTAGTAAAAGCAACAAAGCTTCCGGTAACGGTGAAGACGAGGTTGGGCTGGGATGACAACACGAGAAATATAGAGGAAGTAGCAGAGCGCCTGCAGGATGTCGGCATAAAAGCTTTAGCCATTCACGGTCGTACACGTTGCCAGATGTATAAGGGCGAAGCCGATTGGACCCTAATTGAGAAAGTAAAAAATAACCCGCGAATAAACATTCCAATTTTCGGCAACGGTGATATTGATAGCCCGCAGAAAGCGCTTCAATATAAAAACAAGTATGGAGTTGATGGTATTATGATCGGTCGTGCTGCCATTGGTTACCCATGGATTTTCAGAGAGATAAAGCACTACATGCAAACAGGCGAGTTACTTGCACCGCCAACTGTTGAAGAACGTGTCGCTGTAAGTAAAAACCACTTGCGTAAATCAGTAGAATGGAAAGGGCCAGTTGTGGGTATCAACGAAATGCGCCGGCATTACACAAATTATCTTAAAGGTCTCCCGGGCATAAAAGAATATCGTTATAAGCTTGTTACTCTTAAAGAAGTTGAAGAAATAGAAAGCGTGTTAGACGAGGTACAAAGTAAGTACAGTGGTTTTGAAGTAGAAAGAGCTCCTATTGTTCTTGAGAATTATCATGAGCATTGCCCCGTATAGCTACCTGTGTTCCGCCTAAAAGCAACACAAACAAACCTTATCACATGCAATTGAAAAGAATCCTGCTTATTTTATCTTTCTGCATATCATTGTTTTGTTTCGGACAAACAAAAAAGGAAAAACTAGCTCTAAAATCCATTTACAAAGCCGCGGTGAATCAACATTTTTTTTCAAAGAAAAATCTACTTTGATTATACAGGATAGCACCAGCAGTAGAGACTTATTTAAGGTTGACTCCCAGCGAATGGAATGGATGGCTTTTACCGAGCCGCCCCACTTTTTTAAAGCCGACTCATTATGGAGAAAGTTCTTCAAAGAAATAGAGAACAAAAAGCAGGTTTGAGGAAGATGCTTGTGCCCTTAAATATAAAATCACATCATGCCATATATATTTTAAATAAAGACTCTATTGCGGCAGCATTCAAACATCAGGGATGAGAAAGCTTTTACTCTAAATATCCTCGTGCAGAGGGCAACATAAGTTTATCTGATATCATAATTTCAAAAGATGGAACAATGGTTGCAGTTGAAATTAATAACCCACAGCATTATAGAAGTGGCGCCGGCAAGATTTTGTTATTGAAAAAAGATAAAAGGGGTAAGTGGAATTTAAAGGCATCTCTGGAGACCTGGATTTCTTAGTTCAAAACTGTATTGTCTTTCCGATCCTTTCATCTCCATTTCTTATCATCTCACAAGCCTTCTTTACCTTATCTTCAAATTCATCCAAATCTTCACTTATAAAAATCCAACTGTCTTTACTTCCGTCAAAATCAAATATCATTTTCGAAGTGTGAATTTCATTTTGAAGTGCTTGAAAATGCTCTGGTTCGGTTGCTACAAAAACTCCATTAAACTCAATTTGCTCTTCCCTTTCCCTTAGAAACAAAACAATCTTCTTTTCTAAATGCAAGCCATAACCGCCAAGCAGTTTTTTAATCTTTGGTCTTAAAGGATACAGTTCCTTCAGCACAAAATCATATGGCACTTTATAGCTCATAGTAACAAAGCTGCTCTTTTTTATTTAAATATTAGCCGGTAGTGAGCTTACAGCAGATGAATGTAAATTGCCTAAAGAAAAAAATCCATGCTGATATATAATGTTACTACCAAAATACATTGGTCTATTGCAGACGAATGGTTAAAGTGGATGCAGGAAACACACATACCCGATGTTATGAGTTCGGGCTGTTTCGAAAAACACCAACTGGTTCGCTTGCTCGAAGTTGATGAAGAAGAGGGTCCAACATACGCCGCACAATACTACACTTCTTCTAAAGCTTTGTATGATGATTATATAGAAAATCATGCAGCAATGTTTAGAGAGCATGTACATAACAGGTGGGGCAATAAATTTATTTCATTCAGAACATTGATGGAGATTGTAGACTGATTATTGTTCCACC
>DASVST010000497.1:0-12310 GCA_036387965.1 Segetibacter sp.
GTAAGCCACCACTCACCTTATAGGAGCCCTTATCGAATTTACCACCGGCATGCAAAACAGTCATTACCACTTCGAGGGCACTTCTGTTCTCTTTTGTATGAATTGCTGTTGGAATACCTCGTCCATCGTCACTTACACTTATGGAATTATCTTCATGAATGGTAACGTTTATGTTTTTACAGTATCCCGCAAGGGCTTCATCAATACTGTTATCTACAACCTCATAAACCAGGTGATGCAAGCCTTTAACACCAACATCCCCTATGTACATTGCGGGTCTTTTTCTAACTGCTTCTAATCCTTCTAACACCTGTATGCTGTCAGCTCCATAATTCTTATTTTGGGCTGCAGCGTCGTTTATTATTTCTTCGCTCATAAATGCTTGATATTCCTACGTTTGATTGATTTTTAGGAGGTGCGCAAAAGTAGGTTAAATTAAGGGTTTTCTAATCATAAAAATGTTGTTTTTAAGGCGGGTTTCACAGCGTAAAAAAAGGCTCTAAATCTAACTTCTTGTCGGCAATTCAGTACTGTTGCGTAAATATGAATTAACCTATATATTAGACCCAAAATTCATCACCATGCTAAAAAGAAATTGCCAATCTATATTTCAAGTAGCGATTATAATCAGTGCTTTGCAATTGACAGCGTGCACACATTATTATTATGGACCTAATTCGAGCAACGTGCCGCTTTTTAAAGAAAAAGGTGAAGGGAGGATTTCGGGAGCACTATCAGGTGCAGACGAAACTACAGGTTTTGAGCTTCAAACAGCTTATGCTTTTGGAAAGAACTTTGGTGGCATGTTCAATTTTTATACAGCAGGTGGTAAGGACAATACCACATTTGATGGTTCAGGCAGTGGCTCTACCCGGCAAATAGAAAAAGGAAACGGAACTTTGACAGAGATAGGACTTGGATACTTTCAACCTTTGTCTGCATCAAATATGATATTTGAATTATATGGTGGTATAGGCGGCGGCACTGTTAATAATTTTTACCAGCAAAATGAAAGTTCAAAAGTGGGCCTGACGAAATTATTTTTACAACCTTCCATCGGGTATTCTAACGATGAAAGAACCCTGGAGGCAGCATTTTCAACACGTTTAAGTAGCATTAACTTCAAAGTAAAGGAAGCAAGGTTTGCGACCGGAACAGGTGGCTATGATCTTATCCAAGTTCAGTACATACGCAATAATGATAATATATTTTTTGTTGAGCCCTCTTTATTATTCAGGGGCGGAGGAAAGAATATTAAAGGGCAATTACAGCTAACAACATCTCATCCCCTAACAAGAAAAGAATTTTTGACCCAAGAGCTTAATGCTTCCATTGGTATTTTCTTTTCCTTCAACGGTAAGGCTAAAAAGTAATCTAATTGTCATCTTCTGTTATAGTTAATGCGAGTGCATGTTTATACATTAAATTTGTAGCCAATGTTGAAACCTTTAGATATTCTTGCTATTGCTAACCGTGATGAGGCTCATGCTTCATTAGACTTGCTATACAAGAAAGATCAACATATTCCTGGCTCTATTCAATACACGATAAAGCGCTACAAAGCACAGCATCCTTTATCTTCTGAAGAGACCGGAATGATGGTTTACCATTACCACACAAATCAGCCGGAAAAGAATTATCTGGAGTTAAAATATTGCAGTACTGGCAACCGGTATTGTGAAGAGAAAAGTTGTTCAAAATGCACCCAACTGCCAACGAGCAACTGCAATGGAAAGCTTAGTACGGTTGATGTTTTCAGCTTCCATTTTACAAGTAGCTTCCTCAGTCAATTTACCCAAAATGTAAAGTTGACCACGCGAAAAGATGAAGTTCTCGCATTTAAACATCCGTCTTCTTTCACCAAAATCTTTCCGGTTTGCAACCGCAAACGAAATGTGTTAGATGGTTTTCTAAATCATAGTTACACCGGAAGTCTCGAAAACATTTTCATCAATGCAAAAATTCATGAGCTTTTATTGTATAGCCTCGAGTGTTTGGTTGATGAAAAAGAAGAAGGCTTTAGCTGCAAGTTTTTAGCAAACGATCTCGATCGGGAAAAGATTTTAAATGCCCGTGAAGTGTTGTTGCAACATATAGGTGATCCAATTACAATAAAAGAGCTTAGCCGCAAAGTCGCTATTAATGAGTGTTATCTCAAGAAAGGATTCAAAGAAATATTTGGCACAACGATTTTTGATTTTTATCAACAGCAACGTATGGAGCATGCTAAGTATCTCTTGTACGAAAAAGGTTTAAGTGTAACTGACGTTTCTGCCTTGCTTGGTTATTCTTCCATCTCACATTTTTCGACAGCTTTTAAAAAGCATACCGGCTTAAAGCCGTGTGAATTGTTGTTGCGCTAGTAATTTCTTTTTGGTTTCAGCTTCAGTTTTCATGGCAACATCGTTGCGTCGCACTCTTCAAGTTTCTGTACAATGATGAGCTTTTGCTCTAGGCAAGTTCTTCCAAACTTTCTTTTGCTGCCTTGATCGTTGCATTAAGATCAGCAGTGGTTAATGCATTATTCAAAAACCAACTTTCAAACGCTGAAGGTGGAAGATAAATTCCTCTCTTCAACATTGCATGGAAGAATTGATTAAACCTTGCGTTATTAGCAGAAGCGGCAGTTGTAAAATCTACAACAGCATGATCACTAAAATGAATGCTAATCATTGAGCCAAGTTGATTGATGATATATGGCTGACCCCAAGCTTTCAGTACTTCATCTAGCCCATTTTTGAGATAAGTGGTTGTTTCTTCAAGCTCCATATAAATAGATGGATTGTCTTCGAGCGTTTTCAATGTTGTATAGCCGGCAATCATCGCGATTGGATTGCCGCTTAAAGTGCCTGCCTGGTAAACATTTCCAAGAGGTGCTATGTGCTGCATGATTTCTTTACTTCCCCCAAAGGCGCCAACGGGCATACCGCCGCCAATCACTTTGCCATAAGTAACAAGGTCTGCTTTTATGTTGAACAATTCCTGCGCTCCACCGGGAGCTAATCTAAAGCCTGTCATTACTTCATCAAAAATCAACACTATATTTTCTGTGTCGCATATTTTTCGCAAGCCTTCTAAAAAACCTTGTTGAGGTAAAATGCAGCCCATGTTTCCTGCAACAGGTTCAAGTATGATTGCTGCTATTTCATTTTTATTTTCAGAGACTAATTGTTGAACTTCTTCAAGGTTGTTGTAAGATGCAATCAATGTATCGTTAGTTACGCCTGCAGTTATGCCAGGAACAGTTTGGATGTTGAATGTTGCAAGCCCGCTTCCTGCTTTTACTAAAAAGCTATCGGCGTGTCCATGATAATGACCTTCAAATTTTATTACTTTATTTCTTCCTGTATAACCTCGTGCAAGTCGTAACGCACTCATGCATGCTTCGGTCCCACTGCTCACCATTCTTATCATCTCAACATTAGGAACCATTCTGAGAATAAGTTCAGCCATTTCAATCTCTAACTCTGTTGGCGCACCGTAAGAAGTTGAGTAAGGAGCATACTCTTGAATCGCTTTTACTACAGGCTCATAAGCATGCCCGAGTATCATCGGTCCCCATGATGCGATGTAATCAACGTACTTATTATCGTTAGCATCGTAGAGGTAAGTGCCCTTAGCCCTTTTGATAAATATTGGTGTTCCACCTACGCTTTTAAATGCACGTACAGGAGAGTTTACTCCACCGGGAATTGATTGTTGTGCACGTTCGAATAGTTCGATGCTTTTATTAATATTCATTTGTCATTAGTTTTAGCCATTCAGGAGAAGATCCTCCAGGAGAATGAATGGCAACTCTGTTTTTATCAGGATCCTCTAATACAATTTCCTGCATTCCTAAATGAGTTCCGTGAGGACCGCTGTATTTAAACTTCTGTTTGTTTAATTTATCTATTAAAGTGTTCAAGTCCTTAGTTAAAAAAGACAGTGATGTTTTTTGCTGAAAGTGTTGCGAAATATTTATGTCTAATCTCTTTGGAATGGAACTAAAGACTACCAGGTTTTCTTTATCTATGTAGATAGGCAGTCCAAGCAAGTCGTTATAAAATGATTTACTCTTTTCAATATCAGTTACAGACAATTCTATTTCATGTAAAAACATAATTATTATCTGCTTATCAATTTTACTGCATCCTTTGCAAAGTATGTTGCTATGAGGTCGGCTCCTGCACGCTTGATTGAAGTTAATGTTTCAAGTATCGCTTTATTCTCGTCGAGCCAACCCATTCTTGCTGCTGCTTTAATCATTGCATATTCGCCGCTGATGTTGTAAACACTCACAGGAACATCAACTGCATTTTTTACTTCACGAACAATGTCGAGGTACGGAAGACCAGGTTTTACCATAACGATATCCGCACCTTCTTCAACATCCATGAGCGCTTCTTTTACAGCTTCGATGCGGTTGGAATAATCCATTTGGTAAGTCTTTTTATCTCCAAATCCCGGAGCGCTATCCAATGCATCTCTGAACGGTCCGTAAAAGCAGGAAGCATATTTTGCACTATAAGCCATGATACCCATTTTAGTAAAATTGTTTTGCTCAAGAGCTTCACGAATGGCTCCTATGCGACCATCCATCATATCGCTTGGAGCAACCATATCTGCACCTGCTTCGGCATGACTTAAGCTCATCTTTACTAATGCTTCTACCGTTTCGTCATTTACAATTTCACCATCTTTTACAATGCCATCATGACCATATGATGAGTATGGGTCAAGTGCAACATCTGTCATCACATACATTTCGGGAACAGCATCCTTTATGGCTTTTATGCTTCGCTGCATAAGCCCATTTTTATTCCATGCCTCCTTACCCGTATTGTCTTTTAGTTCGTCTTTACTTTTCACAAAAAGTAAAACGCATTTTATACCGAGGCTCCATAGTTCCTTTACTTCCTTTACAGTGTTATCGATGCTGTTTCGGTAATAACCAGGCATTGATGTAATCTCAGTCTTAATGTTTTCTCCTTCGTCAATAAACAATGGAGCAATAAAATCGTTAGGAGAAAGTATGGTTTCTGCAACCATGCTTCTGATGGAAGGTGTTGCTCTAAGTATTCTATTTCGACGTTGTAAGTACATATAAATTAATGATGATGTTAGCACATGTTCGACCTTTTACCCCAACCAATTACCTCTTCTGCTGTTGGTTCGGAAACAGTCCAATCTCTCGGATGTAAGCATGCCTGCAACAATTTATCTTCTTCACTTTCGGATACTGCTTGATAATCATATTCGAAACGAACTGTCGGTGGTAAGCTCATTAAAATACTTTCTGTTCTGCCGTTTGTTTTTAGTCCGAAGATCGTACCGCGGTCATGAACCAGATTGAATTCGACATACCTTCCTCGTCTTATTTCCTGCCAATGCTTTTGCTTATCAGTGTAAGTATACTCTTTTCTTCTTTGTACCAAAGGCACATATGCATCTATGAAAGCATAGCCACACGATTTAGCAAAGTTCAACCAAAAAGCTGCGTCTTTATTTTGATCAGGGCGTTCATGATCATAGAATATTCCACCAATGCCACGTCGTTCGTTGTTGCGATGAAAGTTCACAAAATAATCATCGCACTGCTTTTTGAAGTTGGGGTAAAATGATGCATCAAATTGATCGCATACGTTTTTATATGTTGTATGAAAATGCCTTGCATCTTCTTCGAATAAATAATAAGGTGTCAGGTCAGTCCCGCCGCCGAACCATTGATCGATAACTTCATCATTGTTATTATACAATTCAAACATCCTGTAATTAGCATGAACAGTTGGAACGTATGGATTGATAGGGTGAATAACTAATGACAAGCCACAAGCAAACCATTTATCACCTTCAATCTTTAACTGCTTACGCATTGTATCAGTAACATCTCCGAAAACAATAGAAGTATTTACTCCACCTTTTTCGAACACGTTTCCATTTAATATTACTCGTGTTTTGCCACCACCACCTTCAGGTCGCTCCCACTTATCTTCAATGAATTTTGCTTTACCATCTGCTTGTTCGAGAGCAGCGCAAATATCATCCTGAAGTTGATGGATAAATGATATGAATTGTTCTTTGATCAAATTATGTTTTGTATTCTTTTACTGCGTCGACAAAAGCTTTTGCGTGATCGACCGGGACATTCGGTGTAATGCCATGACCGAGATTTGCAATGTATCGTTGAGTGCCAAAGTCATCAATCATTTCTTTAACCCACTTTTTTATTTGTGGTATTGGCGCAAGTAGTTTTGAAGGATCAAAATTGCCTTGTAACGCAACTCGATCTCCTGCAAATGCACGTGCCTGTTGTGGGGTAATCGTCCAATCAATTCCAATACCTGAAGCAGATGTTTTGCTCAGATCTTCGATAGCGTGCCATGTTCCCTTTGGAAATAATATTACAGGTGCTTCAGTTGATACTGCATTTGAAATTTGTACAAGATATGGTTGAGCATATGTTTTAAAATCAGCCGGACTCAAAGCTCCTGCCCAACTATCAAACACCTGTACTATATCAGCACCGGCTTTCACTTGCGCCTTTAAGTAGTTGATTGTGATGTCTGTTATCTTCTGTAACAACTGATGTGCAAGTTCAGGTTCGGTGTACGCAAACTGTTTTGCTTTATCCCATGTTTTGCTTCCTTTTCCTTCAACCATATAACATAAGATCGTCCATGGCGCACCGGCAAAACCGATCAACGGAACCCGACCATTCAACTCCTTTTTCGTGAGTGACAATGCATCGGATACATACTTCAAACTTTCTTCAACGCCATCTGTTCTTAGTGCATCGATGTCTTGCTTATTCTTGATTACCTCTGGTAGCGATGGGCCCTTTCCTTCTTCCATTAACACCTCTACACCCATTGCTTGCGGAATAACAAGAATGTCGGAAAAAATAATTGCTGCATCAACACCAACCTGGTCTATAGGTTGTAAAGTGATTTCTGTTGCAAGCTCAGGAGTTTGAACTCTCGTGAAGAAATCATACTTAGCTTTTAGCTTCATATAATCAGGTAAGTAACGACCCGCCTGTCGCATCATCCAAACAGGTACACGTTCAGTATGTTCTCCTTTTAGGGCTCTAAGTATTAAATCATTTTTGAGGTCACTCATGAATGGTCATTATTATGATGCAGATGTATTTTGTTGTAGTAAATATTGCATCGCTTGTTGGGCTAAATGCTCTTTGTTCGGTTGCGTTCCTACTAAGACTTTATTCCTCGAAAACTGTTTTAATGCTTCAGCGGTAGTTTTTCCGATTGCAAACAAAACAGTTGTTGGTTCGATTTTGTTTATCGAGAAAAAACTTTTTGCAGCACTTGGACTAAAGAATAAAATTCCGTCATAACATTTTTCGATCTTAACAGGTGTTTCGAGGGTCTTATAAACCACTACTTCTTCAACCTTTATGTCTTCGGATTTTAGCAGTGCAGGCAATTCCTCTCTTCGCTGATTACCGCAGAAAAATACAACTTCGTCTTCTTCGTTGGTGATGATTGTTTTTGCAATTTCTGATGCATTACTTGCTGAAGAAAAAATCTCACTGTCGGTGAAATAACTGCTGATGATTGTATTTGTAACACCGCCTAATGTATAGATCGTCCATTCGGGTTCAGCATTGATTGCTTTCAAACAATCAATGACTGCTTCAGCGGCATTCATGCTTGTAAAAACAACTGCAATTTCTTTTGAAACAAGACGAAGTATTTTGCTTCCCACTTCTTTATCAATTGTGTTGTGTGTTTCAATGAATGATTCAACATCAATGGTGATGTTGTTTTCTTGAGCTTGCATCATCACATCATGTGTGAGTGGACGAGTACTTAATATGCTGATGTTTTTATCTTTCATGTGGAATTGTATCGGCGATAGCTTGTCCGCCGTTTGCTAAGATTTCAATAGCTGCATTTATACCAAGATGATCTACATCACTAATCTTTACCCGTTTTTCAATATCAACTTTACTGCTTCCATCTACCGTTAATATATTTCCCTTAAACAGAAGCTCATCATTTTCTATCTCTGCCAAAGCACTAATTGGTGTTGTACATCCACCTAAGAGTGTTCTTAAAAAATCCTTTTCAACTTTTGTACAGAGCGCTGCTTGCTCATCATTTAAGTTAGCACAAGCCTTCGAAGCATATTCATCGTCAGTTCGGCACACTACCATAATTGCACCTTGCGAAGGAGCAGGTAACATCCAATCGAGTTCTATTGAATTTTCAGGACGAAGGTCGATCCTGTCTAATCCCGCAGCTGCGAAAATTGCTCCGTTCCAATTACTCTCTGCAACTTTTTGCATCCGTGTATTTACATTGCCGCGAAGGTTTTCTATTGTATGATTTGGATAACGGTTTAACCATTGAGCTTTACGACGAACGCTACTTGTTGCAAAAACTCCTGCAGAATTAAAGTCGTTAAGCAGAGAAATATCACCTTTATAAACCAAAAGATCTTTGTATGACGCACGTTTTAAAACAGCTGCCTGCATTATTCCTTCAGGTAATTTAGTCGGAACGTCTTTCATGCTGTGGACAGCAATATCAATTCGCTCATTAAGTAAAGCAATATCAAGAGTTCGTGTGAAAATACCCTGAACGTTCATTTCGTACAAAGGTGTTTTCAGGTCTACATCACCTTCGCTTTTTAAGTAAATAAGTTCTGTTTGGTAACCATGCTCAGCTAATAACTCTGCAACTTTTTTTGCCTGCCAAACTGCAAGCTGACTGTCTCTTGTTCCAATTCTCAAGAGCTTTTTGTTCATACATAACTATTTGAGAGGAAACTAAAGATGCCAATTGGTTTATCGATGAAGTGATTGCGACGCAACGATGATGCCATGAAAACTAATGCCGGTATCATTAAAAAAGAACTAATTTTTGTGAGTCGTTATAAAATCGTTGATCGCTTCAATGTAAAAGCAGCCCGGCTGATGTTGCTGGCGCATTTTAACTGCCATCGTTTTAATGACCTTTTTTATCGCTTGCTGATTGATCGAAGCTGTACTTTCTAAAGGTGGAGTTGAATAGGAAGAAAGGAACATTTGGCACTGGTGCATGTCGTGAAGCTTTTGCTTAACAGCTTTTAACACTGGTGCATTCTTCCTCATCCTGGCCCAATCCAAAAATTCTGCTTTGTGTTCTGCAATTATCTGTCTTGCCTTCGGAACTTCCGCTGTTCTTTTTTGCAATGTTTCATCCTTCAATTTGGAAAGCTGATCGACATTAAGCAACATGATATTTGGAAGTTGCTGAACTTCCTTTTCAACATTGTAAGGAATTGAAAGATCGATGATAAGCTTATCAGCAGAATTTTGAAAGTGCGATTTTAGTATTGTTGGCTCTGTAGCATTGGTTGCCACAAGTATAATGTCGGATGTGTTTATGTACTGTGGCAAATCGGAAAGTGGTGCGGAATGTATTCCCAATTCACTTGCAAGATCAGCAGCTTTCTCTTCGGTGCGATTTATCAGCGTGATGTTCTTTGTATCAAGATAATCTACAAGATTTTTACAAGTATTCCGACCGATTTTACCAACGCCGATTAAAAGTATTTTCTTCTTAGCGATGTCCTGAACGTTACGCTTTATATATTGAACAGCAGCGAACGAAACTGAAACCGTTCCGCCACTTAGCTCCGTTTGGTTTTTAATAATTTTTGTTGATTGCAAAACGCTGTTGATGAGCCTCTCAGTAAAACAGCCGATAAAACCATGCTGCTTCGAAAACTTAACTGCCACTTTCAACTGACCAATGATTTCATAATCACCCAAGATCTGCGATTCAAGTCCGGCACCAACTTCAAACAAATGTTGAACAGCGTTGCTGCCTTGTTTAATGTAACACAACTCAGAAAAAGTTTCTTTACTTCCTGCTGTCTGCGCGCAAAGTAACTCTACTAATTGGTCAGCATTTTCTGCTGAACCATAAATTTCCGTGCGGTTGCAGGTAGAAAGGATAAAAAGTTCAGAAAGACTCTGAGCCTCGGCTAAAGTGAGAATTTGCGCATACTGTTCATTATTTATAGCAAACTGACCACGTACAGAAGCGTCAGTCTTCTTGTAATTTATTCCCGCTATAAAAAACTTATCCAGTTGAGGCATTTGGGTTGCAAATTCTTCTGCAAAGGTAATTGCATGAAATCCTGCTCACGAATATCCGTGTCATACGAACGTCATAAATACTGATGACATTGATGAAGCGATATATTGATTATTATATAATGAATTCTTTTGGGGCGAGCTGTCCAGCGATGATTTGGCATCCGTTGCGTCGCACACTTGTACAAGATTTCTTTACTGAACTATTGTGTTCGTTTTTTGTTCTTAGGCAAGTGCGCTTACATTTTAAATGCGCTAACTACATTTGCAAAATATGAAACGTGGAATTATACTATTAAATCTTGGCTCACCAGATTCAACCGAAGTAAAAGATGTACGTAAATATTTGATGGAGTTTTTGATGGATGAGCGTGTTATAGATTATCCATACATCTTACGTGCGGCGTTAGTTGGCGGAATCATAGTTCCCTTTCGTGCACCAAAATCCGCGGAAGCTTATAAGTCAGTTTGGACAAAAGAAGGCTCCCCACTAATAGTGATAAGCAAAGAGCAACAAGTTGCGCTTCAACAAGAGGTTGAAGAACCGGTTGAGCTTGCAATGCGTTACAGAAATCCAACAATGAAAGCTGCCTTCGATAATCTTTTAGAAAAACACCCCGAAATTGAAGAAGTACTTGCAATTCCATTATATCCGCATTATGCAATGTCTTCTTACGAAACTGCGGTTGAGCATGCGAAGAGTGTTCACAAAAAAAACAAATACAACTTCAAATTATCCTTCATAAAGCCATTTTATAACGAAGACAATTACATTACCGCTCTTACAGAACTGATGCGCCCTTTCCTGGAACGGGAATACGATCAGATCTTATTTAGTTACCACGGCTTACCTCAGCGACATATGACGAAAGCTGATCCAACTAACAGCCATTGTATGAAGGTGCCCAACTGCTGCGAAGTTGCTTCTCCTGCACACCCAACATGCTATCGCCATCAATGCTGGACAACGACACAGATCATAGTGAAAAACTTGAACATTCCTCAAGAGAAGATCGGGTTTTCGTTTCAATCACGCTTAGGAAGAGAGGAGTGGCTAAAGCCTTATACTGCGCTTCGTTTTGAAGAACTTCCAAAAGAAGGGGTGAAAAAACTACTTGTTGTTTGCCCTGCATTTGTAAGTGATTGTTTAGAGACGTTAGAAGAAATAGCAGTAGAAGGCAAAGAATCATTTTTACACGCCGGTGGAGAAAGCTTCACATTCATTCCGTGCCTTAACACACAGCCTTTATGGATTAAAACTTTGGCAACATGGGTGAAGGATTTTTCAGAAGGAAAAACAGAAATGCTTTTGCAGGATTAGAACTCTGAATAATTCATTACTTTAGTTGAAATGAATTCATTATGAGAATCTTATATGCGGCTGTGGTATTAGGAATTGCTGCGATTATCTGTTTTTTGATCTTTGGATCGGCATTCAGATACAAGTCCAAATCAACTGAAACTATTGTTGTGACAGGACTCGCAGAACGGGATTTTGTTAGTGACTTGATCGTTTGGAATGGCTCGTACTCACGAAAGTCTTTAGATCTTAAGGGTGCATATGCATCGTTGAAGCAGGATGAAAACCTGATAAGACAATATCTAATTGGGAAGGGAATTTCAAATGCTGAAATGGTGTTTTCATCTGTAGTGATAAATAAAGAGTTTAACAACAGAAGCGATATGAATGGCAATAACCTTGGACAGGAGTTTACAGGTTATAACCTGATACAAAGCGTAAGAGTAGAATCTAAAGATGTAAATAAGGTTGAAAAGATCTCGAGAGAAGTGACTGAACTTATTGAAAGCAGCATAGAATTTAATTCATCACCTCCATTATATTATTATTCCAAATTAGCTGATATTAAGATTGATTTGTTAGCGAAAGCAAGTGCGGATGCTAAGTCAAGGGCTGAAACGATCGCAAAAAACTCCGGCAGTTCACTTGGAGAACTTAAGAAGGCGAACATGGGCATCTTCCAGATAACAGGAAAGAACAGTAACGAAGATTATAGCTATGGCGGAACCTTCAACACCATGGATAAGAACAAGACAGGCTCTATTACTATTAAGATGGAATTTGCAGCTGATTAACTTTCGGTATGTCTCTTTACTTAAAAGCCCTTCATATTATTTTTGTTGTTACTTGGTTCAGCGGCATGTTTTATATTGTAAGGCTGTTTATTTATAACACTGAGGCAGGCGAAAGGGCAGAAGTTGAAA
>DASVST010000498.1:0-3664 GCA_036387965.1 Segetibacter sp.
AAGGGTAACTCCGGCATTTGCTTTTGGGTACACACCTTGACCATAACCTGTTGTAAACGTACCGTTGGTTCCGAGACGCTGATCTTTTTTCAACCGTATGTCAATAATACCCGAGTTACCGGCAGCATCATATTTAGCGGAGGGGTTTGTAATTATCTCTATACGGTCTATAGCGTTGCTGGGTAAGTTTCTCAAATAATTTCCCAGATCAGCACCAGTCATTGGAGATACTTTTCCGTCAATCATAATGATTACACCTGCTCTTCCCCTCAGGCTTATAGCATCATTCTGGTCGACCGTTATACCAGGAGAGCGTTCTAAAATATCGAGTGCTGTACTGCCAGCACTAACAATACTGTTGTCAACATTAACTACTATACGGTCTATTAATTTTTGAATGAAAGGTTTTCTTGCTGTCACCGTCACATCCTTAAGGTTTGTACCAGCTTTTACCTTTAAACTTAATGTCGGCAGCGTGATAACGTCATTATTTACAGCAAATGCTTCTGATACGTACGATGAAAAATTAACCATGGTTACCCTAACCTTGTAACTTCCGGCGGCTATTCTTTGAAATTCTGCAAGACCAGATTTATCCGTTATAGAACTCTTTGCTATCGCAGAATCTTTCCCTCTCAAAAGCTCTGCAGTTGCACCTTCAAGCGGAGTTCCCGCTTCGTTAAGAACAATAACTGAAACCTTTCCTTGTTTTGTTTGCTGCGAATAAGATGTATGGCCAATCAAAAGAGCTATAGCCACCATAAAATACTTGATCATCTGAAATTATTTTTCACAAAACTGAAGTCAAATCGATTCTTCACATCTTCATTTAGTATAAAGTGGATGGTTTTAGGAGTAAGCGGAGCTAATGATGGAATACGAGAATTTCCGCTGTCGCATTTTTACATAAGTTTAGTTCCCCGGACAGTCGCCAAGCATTTTTGAGTAGAATCTCTGAAGTTTTCATATTAAACAAGTAGATATTCACACAATTTGAAAAGTTTCACTTGAGAATTCATCTTTATATATTTAATTTGTCATGCGAGGCTATGTTGAAGATGTTGATCATGTTCATCAACTTCTAAATAGCTTAACGAAAAAGACTTAGAAAAGCTTCTTTTTACCTTAGAAGCACAGCTAAAACAGGTGGAACAATTTTTATATTCCACTTTATTGTAATAACCAATTGATTACTAAACTGTAACATGAATGAGTAAAAACGTGCTAATTACCGGCGGAGCCGGATTCATAGGCTCTCACCTTTCTGATGAATTATTAAACAAAGGATACAATGTTAGAGTTTTGGATAACCTCAGCGAACAGGTGCATGGTCAAAACTGTGAACGCCCCTCGTTTTTAAATCCTGAAGTTGAGTTGGTAATTGGTGACGTTCGTGACCCGCAAAAGGTAAGACAGGCTTTGAAAGGCATCGATGCTGTGTATCATTATGCAGCAATGGTGGGTGTTGGACAAAGCATGTACGAAATAAAAGAGTATACTGATGTCAATAATCTTGGTACGGCAGTATTACTTGAAGCTTTGATAAAGAACCCTGTTGAGAAGTTAGTTGTTGCATCAAGCATGAGCATTTACGGAGAAGGATTATATAAAGACCAGGCGGGAAATATTAAAGCCGGAACAGATCGGAAACTTGAACAATTAAAGGCGGCAAAGTGGGAGATTCAGGATGCTAATGGTAACGAGCTTTCTCCATACCCAACTCCTGAGACTAAAACCCCATCACTTTCATCAGTCTACGCGCTGTCTAAATACGACCAGGAAAGGATGTGCCTTCTCATTGGTAAAGCTTATAATATTCCTACAGTAGCGCTTAGATTCTTTAATGTCTATGGAACGAGACAATCGTTAAACAATCCATACACAGGTGTTTTAGCAATTTTTGCTTCGCGATTCCTGAACAATAATGCTCCACTGATATTTGAAGATGGAAACCAGAAACGCGACTTTGTAAGCGTGCTTGATATTGCACGTGCATCAAGGCTCGCGATGGAAACACCCGAGGCAGAAGATGATGTATTTAACATCGGAAGCGGAAACTCTTATACCGTGATTGAGATTGCTGATAGACTCGCAGAGATTCTAAACAAGGATCATATTAAAGCTGAAATAACAGGAAAGTATAGAGTTGGAGATATCAGACATTGCTTCTCTGATATTGCTAAGGCAAAAGAAATTCTCGGGTACGAGCCACAAGTAACTTTAGAGGATGGATTGATCGAATTAGCAGAATGGCTCGAAGGGCAAACCGCAGATGATAAAGTATCTGAGGCAAGAAATGAATTAGCATCAAGAGGACTAACTGTTTAAACTAACCAAAAACATTAAGATGTCAGAAAACCGAAAAAGGGATGGAGGGCGTTTAAAGAGAAACGAGAAATATACTTTGATAACCGGCGGAGCAGGCTTTGTTGGAGTTAACCTTGCCGACAGAATTTTATCCGAAGGAAAAAATGTTCTTGTTTTTGATAATCTTTCAAGAGATGGTGTTCAAAAAAACCTTTCATGGCTTCAAGAAAGGTATCCGGATACCCTGCAGGTAATGATCGCAGACATCAGGGATAAATCTGCCGTTAATGATGCGGTTCAGAATGCAGAGCAGGTATTTCATTTTGCTGCGCAGGTTGCGGTTACATCGAGCCTTACAGATCCGTTTCATGATTTTGAAGTAAATGCACAGGGCACGCTTAATTTACTAGAAGCAATTAGAAACTCAGAAAACCAACCACCACTTATATTTACTTCAACAAATAAAGTATATGGCGAATTACCAGACGTTAAGATGGTGTTGAATGGTGACCGCTATAATCCTGAAGATTCGGTTATTAGAGAAAACGGTGTCAGTGAGGATAGAAATCTTGATTTTCATAGTCCTTATGGCTGTTCAAAGGGGGTAGCTGATCAATATATTATCGATTATGCAAGAACATTTGGATTGAAGACAGTCGTTTTCCGGATGAGTTGCATTTACGGTCCGCACCAATTTGGAACCGAAGACCAGGGTTGGGTTGCTCACTTTTTAATACAAGCCTTAAAAGGCAAACCGATTACCTTATATGGTGATGGAAAACAAGTAAGAGATATTCTATTCATTGAAGATTTAGTTGACGCATTTCTATTAGCGCAGGAAAATATCGAAACCATTTCAGGCGCAGCCTTTAATATTGGGGGAGGAGTGAACAATACCGTAAGCTTACTTGAACTACTTGATTTTATGGGAGAATTGCTCGAGAAAAAGCCAACACTAACATTTGATGATTGGCGTCCTGGTGACCAAAAATACTATGTGTCAGACTTTAAAAAGTTCACAAATGCAACAGGTTGGTCACCAAAAACAGGAACCCAACAAGGTATAACAAGGTTGTCTGAGTGGCTTTTAGATAATGCAAGTGTTTCCACTAACAAAGCAAGAACATCAACACGCAAAACCAAAACCACCGTTAAGGAATTAGAACATTACGATAAATGATAGCAGCAGTATTAACGAAGCCGGGAGAGATAGAAATACAGGAAGTTGCTACACCACACATAACAGATGACCAGGTTCTGATAAAAGTTGAAGGCTGCGGAATTTGTACCTCAAGCATACCTCTTTGGGAAGGTCGGGAATGGTTTCAATACCCGGTACAGGCAGGCTCTCCGGGAC
>DASVST010000499.1:0-5478 GCA_036387965.1 Segetibacter sp.
AAGTTTATAATGCCTGCCTTGATCTTCATAATTATGCAAAAGATATTTTGAAACCCGGCATCAGTATTATTGATTACACCGAAAAAGTTGGAGATGAGGCTACAGAGCAATTTATAAAAATAGGTCTGTTGACCAAAGCGGATGTAAAGAATGAAGACAAAGACAATAGAGCGTATCGCAAGTATTTATATCATGGCATATCACATCACTTAGGTATTGATGTGCATGATCTTGGTACAAGAGTAGAGCCCATTAAAGAAGGGATGGTGTTTACAATTGAACCCGGAATTTACATTGAAGAAGAACAAATGGGAATTCGAATCGAAAATAATGTTTGGATTACCTCAAACGGTAATAAGGACTTAATGAAGAAGATTCCAATCACGGTAGAAGAAATTGAAAGCCTGATGAAACAATCAACTTCATCGAACAACGAAACCATAAATACAGACGATTTTACTCCGCCTAATAATTCAGCACTTGGAGTTCCATCAGAAACAATGAACTAATTTGTTGACGGTAGATGAACGAGTGTCGGTGGTCGTTTATCCGTCGTCGATGGTCAAAATACTATGAAACAGATCCCAAACATTTTTACTTTACTTAATCTACTATTCGGCTGTATCGCCATCACTCTGATTCTCCAGGAGGGAATGGTGGCAACAGCTAATGAACAAGGCGACCAGTTTTTATTACTTCCCGAACAAATTTATTGGGCTTCTGTTTTTATCGGACTGGCTGCTGTCATAGATTTTTTAGATGGCTTTGTTGCACGGTTACTTCGTGCAACTTCAGAAATGGGAAAGCAATTAGATAGTCTTGCCGATGTTGTAAGCTTTGGTGTTGCGCCTGGGTTGATTATTTACCAGTTTCTGCGTATATCCTTTGCACAGGAGGAGAATGGCTTAAATATTTCCGCACTGTGGCTTATTCCAGCTTTTATAATTCCTTGTGCAGGAGCTTACAGGTTAGCAAGATATAATCTGGACACCAGTGAATCACTAAATTTTAAGGGAGTTCCTGTTCCAGCCATTGGTCTTTTATTCGCATCATTTCCTTTAATATATTGGTATTCGAACCAGACTTGGGCATTAGACTTATTGCTTAATAGCTGGTTCTGGTATGTTCTCATAGCAGTAGCGGCTTACTTGATGGTATCAACTATTCCAATGATGGGTCTGAAGTTTAAAGATCTGACGGTAAAGAATAACCTACCGAAAATAATATTATTAATTGCAGCTGTTATTGCCGGTGTGTTTTTGCAATGGCTTGCAGTTCCTATAGTTTTTATAATCTATGTGATTTTATCTTTGGTGATGTTACCAAAGAAATCCACAACTACCAATACCCTAAGATCAAGTGAATAATAAGATTCAGATCATAGAGTAAGCGCCAAATTTCTATAGCACATACTTACCTTTGCAACCAAATAATTATACATGACGTACAACGTTCAGATAAAAATAATGCCTCTAAAAGACCTGCTCGATCCACAGGGTAAAGCTGTAATGGGCGGATTAGAAAATTTAGGATTGAAAGGAGTACAAGATGTACGTGTAGGCAAGCACATTACTCTACAGGTAGATGCAGATACCGAAGATGCAGCAAGAAGAATTGCTGATGAAGCAAGCAAAAAACTCTTAGCAAATCAGGTAATGGAATTCTATGAAATTGAAATGATCAATTAATTTGAGAATTTGAAGATGTGCAAATTTGAGAATGAGATTTGTGCAGAAGATTAGTAAAAACATGATAGAAATGCATCAGTAGATTTTTCCAATCGTTTTCAAATTTTCAAATTTTCAAATTCGCTAATTTTCAAATTAATTAATGCTTTACCTCGTTCCTTCACCCATAGGCAATTTAGCAGATATCACCTTTCGTGCTGTTGAAGTTTTAAAATCTGTAGATGTAATCTTTGCAGAAGATACCCGAACCTCATCAAAGCTTCTTCAACATTATGCAATATCAAAACCGATATCTCCTTACCATCAACACAACGAACACAAAATCGTTCAGCATTTAACCGACCAGCTTCTGGCGGGAAAGACTTTTGCTTTAATAACAGATGCAGGCACTCCAGGTATTTCTGACCCGGCATTTTTGTTAGTAAGAGAATGTGTAAAGCAAAACATAAAAGTAGAATGTTTGCCAGGTGCCACAGCGTTTGTTCCGGCACTTGTAAACAGTGGTTTACCCATTAACCGTTTTACGTTCGAAGGTTTTCTACCGTTGAAAAAAGGGAGACAAACGCTGATGAAGCAGTTGGCAACCGAAGAAAGAACAATGGTGTTTTACGAAAGTCCGATGAGGTTAGTTAAAACATTAAAAGAGTTTGCCGGCTATTTTGGAGCCGAAAGACAATGTTGTGTTAGCCGCGAGTTAACAAAGTTCTACGAAGAAAATAAAAGGGGAAGTTTGCATGAAGTTTGCTTACACTTTGAGCAAAAAGATGTGAAGGGGGAAATTGTAATTGTTGTTGCAGGAGCTTCTTAATCTCACACCAAAAATATCAATCAATAAAGTTTCAGATCATTATGAATAAGATAGTATTCTTTAAAATCACATTAACAGCTCTAAGCATTTTAATGATAAAAAATGTTCATGCCCAGCCCGACAGGTGGCAGCAGCATGCAAAATATAATATTGATGTAAAGCTCGATGTTAATTCAAACATATTAAACGGAACAGAACAAATTGTCTATACAAACAATTCACCTGATACGGTGAAGCGTATTTTTTTTCATGCCTACTGGAATGCGTTTCAACCAAACAGCAGCATGGATGTGAGAAGCAGGGAGCTTGGAAATATTGTACTCGGAAAAGATAAAGAAGGAAATGACGTAAGAGACTGGGATAAGAGAGTAACTGATAGGATCTCAAAGCTTAAGCCTAACGAAATTGGTTACCAAAGAATTTCCTCTATTAAGGTTGCCGGAAGAAATCAGAAGATAAAGGAGCACGAAACCATAATAGAAATTGTTTTAGAGAAACCCATCCTTCCAAAATCAAAAACAACGTTTGACATTGTTTTCGAAGCACAGGTTCCTCTTCAAGTACGTAGAGCGGGCAGAGATAATGCAGAAGGAATACGTTACAGTATGAGCCAGTGGTATCCTAAATTGGTTGAGTATGACTACCAGGGCTGGAATGCAAATCCATACATAGCACGCGAATTTTATGGAGTGTGGGGCGATTTTGATGTGAAGATCACACTTGATAAAAAGTACATGGTTGCTTCGTCAGGTACCTTGCAAAATGCTGCTACTGTAGGCTTTGGTTATGAACCACAAGGCACCAAAGTTGCACAGCCTGGTGGCAATACACTTACCTGGCATTTTATAGCTCCAAACGTTCATGATTTTGCGTGGGCTGCTGATCCTACTTATAAAAAAATAACCCGGCAAGTTCCTAATGGTCCACTATTACATATTGTTTATAAAGCAGTGGATAGCATGGAAAACAGATGGCAAAAGTTAGCAGATACGGTTGTGCTCGCATATCCAATAATGGCAAAAACCTTTGGCCCATATACACATAAGAATTATTCGTTTATACAAGCAGGAGACGGAGGAATGGAATATCCAATGGCTACATTTCTAAGGAATGCAAGTGTAGGTACGGCTATTCATGAGTGGATGCACTCATGGTACCAAATGATGCTCGGAACCAATGAAAGCCTGTACCCGTGGATGGATGAAGGGTTTACAAGTTATGGCGAAAGCAGGGTGTTCAATGAACTGAGAAAGACATCCGGATTTGGATACGAAGATGATTATAAAGGATACTTCAATCTTGCAAAAAGTGGTTGGGAAGAACCAATGAGCACACATGCTGATCATTATAGTTCTAATTATGGATACGGTCTTGCATCATACTCAAAAGGTGCAGTATTTATGGAGCAGTTGGGCTATATAGTTGGAGCTAAAACTCGAGACAGAATTTTACTAGACTATTATAGGCTTTGGAGAAACAAGCACCCGAATCCTAACGATTTTATTCGTGTTGCAGAAAATGCAAGCGGAATGGAACTCGACTGGTATAAAGAATATTGGGTTAATACAACTAAAGTGATCGATTATGCGATTGACAGTTTGTGGGATGAGGGTGGCAGAACTAAAATAAGGATAAGACGAGTTGGAGAAATGCCGATGCCGGTTGATATACAGCTAACCTTTAAGGATGGGAGCAAAGAAAACCATTACATTCCTTTGAACCTTATGTATGGCGAAAAACCTGCTGAAGATGCAAATGCAAGAATAATTCATCCTGAATGGAGGTGGACGCATCCAACATATATAATTGAAAGTTCTAAAAGACTTACGGATGTAACGCAGTTAGAAATTGATCCCTCAATGCGGCTTGCCGATATTGATAGACGAAATAATTTACTTAAGCTTAAGTGGTAATATCGTCATTGCGAGGAAGGAGGTACGACGACGAGGCAATCTGCTGTTAGAATCTAATCAAGTAAAATTTTGTACGCAGTTCAAAAAGACGTGTTGCGTTTTTTGTTGTCGCACTGAGCTTGTCGAAGTCTTATGGCTTCGACAAACCGGTGGGGCAGTTTTAAATATCTACTTCGTCATTGCTATTATCCAAACGTGCAATTTCACCTTCATCGAGGTCAGCAGCAGGATCTTCGGTGGTGCCTAACTCAGGATCAGCTTCTATGTCCTGCTCAGCTGCATCATGTGCTGCCGCTACCTGCTCCTTATATGCAGGATCTTCTTGTTTACCCGCATCTTGACCTCTGACGTTCTCGGTAGTTTCTTTTGATTTATCATCCTGTTGCATAACAATAGTTTTCATTTATAATAGAAAAATTATGCCACTACCCTTGAAAATAACTTGCCAGGGTTTTATATTTACCTTCTAAATGATCGAATTCTCTGCCATAATAAAAAAGTTTGCTTCGCAGGGAGAAAAGACCGGCTGGACGTACATTGATGTACCCGCAAAGTTTGCCCAACAGCTAATGCCTGATAACAAAAGATCTTTTAGGGTAAAAGGTTTTTTAGATGAACATGAAATAAGCGGAATTGCTTTAGTTCCAATGGGCGGCGGAGATTTTATAATGGCTCTAAATGCTACTTTAAGAAAGCAGATAAAAAAGAATAAGGGTGCTATCCTTAAGGTTAAATTAGAAGTAGATCATAAAGAGATTAAACCTCCGGCTGAATTAATTGAATGCTTGAAAGATGAACCGAAAGCGTTTGAGAACTATAACAAACTTCCAAAATCTCACCAGCATTATTATACAAGATGGATAGAAAGTGCAAAGACAGATGCAACGAAAGCCAGGCGTATTGCAGTATCAGTTACGGTACTGGCGAGAGGCTTAAGTTTTGGCGAAGCAATGCGATCAATAAAAGGTGACAGAGAAGCTTTATTTAAACCATAATATAGACGTAGCACCGCACTTAGATTACTTGAAGAATGTCTTCACCGCTGCTATGAAAAACAGCCTTTGAACCG
>DASVST010000500.1:0-4741 GCA_036387965.1 Segetibacter sp.
TTTTGGCGACAATACAGAAATAGACCTTCTAACACCAAGAGGAGATGTTGTTTATAACAGGGAAAAAAATCGCTACATTAAATTAAGAAGCGGAGATACCTATGAGATTTCGAGGTTTGGAAAAACATATTTTTACGATTCCACCTTTTATGTTGCTATTGGTCGGTCACTATTTAAAGTACTGGCATCTTGTAACGTAAATGCAAAGTTTACCCGAAGTGGCTCAACAACCACTCCTGCAACAATAACATTTACTAACCAAACAACTCCTGATTCAGCAAATACTGCTTATAAGTGGTATTTTGGTAACGGGGATTCTTCCACCGCTAAAAATCCGGTATATACTTACCGATCCCCCGGTACATATTATGTTCGTATGGTTGCTACACGTGGTAGTTGCACCAGTACTTTTACCGATACAATTTTAATTTGTGATCTTACTACAAGGTTTACCTACAGCGGTTCAACTACAGCTCCTGCTGCTATCACATTTACAAATCAATCAACACCAGATTCTACAGGCACTGCTTATAAATGGTACTTTGGAAGTGGTGATTCATCTGCTGTAAAGAACCCTGTTTATACTTATCAAAGACCCGGCACATACACGGTAAGATTAACCTCCACAAAAGGTAATTGCATTAGCAAAAAGGATACTGTAATTGTAGTCAAAGAGTGCATTATACAACCTCGCTTTACTTACACTAAAGACACTACACAGATCAATAGATTTTCCTTTCAGAATACAACTACATCCCCTTTTCCCACTCTAAAATATAGCTGGGATTTTGGCGATGGGTCAAAGGACACTGCCAGGAATCCTCAACATGTATACTCCCAGGCGGGAAGCTATAATGTTTGTTTGCAGGTAACGGAGACGGGAAGTTGTATAAAAAGCTATTGCGAAAATGTGGTGGTAACACTTCCCCAGAGTCGTATTAATGTGTCGCCTAATCCTGCACAAAACTCTTTTAACCTTTATTTGAATGCAGAAAAAAATAGCACTTATGTTATACGCATCTCAAACTTTTCAGGACTTGTAGTTAAAGAGGTAACTTATCCTGCAGTTCCCGGAGCAAATTACATATTGATTAATGTTGCTGATTTGTCAGCTGGATATTACGTAATAACTGCAGATAATCAACAAGAGCAGTTGCAATACAAGTTTATGAAGTTGTAGATACCAGTTCAAGTCTGTGGTTTCTAAGCAACATTTTATATATAGCGTCAGCCGCATTTAAGTCTTCATTTAGCAGCCGCATGGCAGTCAATAGGTATTATATTTCATAGCAGCAGCCAAACTGCTTTCGGGAAAGATTGGAATAAAACGTGGCATAAAGATTTCGGGTACATACCCTATCAATAAAAATGGATTTATATGTGTAACAAATTCTTCTTCCTCCTTTCACTACTCGTTAGTTCCATCTTTGTCTCGGCTCAACCAGTCGATGTAGTCAATCTCATCGTCAATAATAAAGAAAGTAAAACCGCTTACATTGGAGTAGATAATTTCTACAGGATAAGGAATTTCGATAAATATAAGTCTATAGTACCTCACCCCCAGGCCAAATTACTTAATGACAAACTCCTTATCAGAGCTCAATCAGTGGGTACTTTTTCGGTTACGTTTGTTACTAAAAAAGGTGCGAAAGAACAGGTGTCATTTAATGTAAAGAGAGTGCCTTATCCCTTAATTGCTATAGGAGAACATACAAGAACGTCTATCGATAAATCATACCTGCTCAATAACAAACGGGTTTCAATTATTACCTCTGAGATCAATGATCCTTTTTTTGAAGGATATAAAGTACAAGCTTTTATAGCAGAACTTAATGGACAAACCTTTACCTTACAAGGGAATGAGTTTTCAGATGATTTGTTAGCTGCCATTCAAAAGGCAGAGCCCGGAAATAAGCTAACAATAAGTTCTGTCAAGGCATTTAATGCTGACCTTGACAGGCACTTTAATATCGATAGTAAGATATCTTTTGGAATCAGGTAGCTGTTACATTAACGACAAAATCCATTGATCATTTAAATAATCTATGCTCGGAATAGTAGTTCAGCTTGCCATTTCATGGCTGATAATCTGGCTTGTTGAAAAGAACGATCTTCGGGTATTAGGGTTTTTCCCAACCAGGCGAAGAAGTATTGACTTCGCTTTGTTCTTTATTATCACAGCATTTTGCTGTGCCTCAGGATTTATACTGCAGACACTTTTCTCCAACCGCCAGTGGATGTTGAACCCCGAGTTAACAGGAGCGCTTTTGTTAGAAGGTATCCTGTGGAATGTTAAATCAGTGCTATATGAAGAACTCATTTTTCGCGGAGTAATTTTATACATACTTATTAAAAAGTTTGGTCATTCAAAGGCGATTGTTATTTCAGCTATTGCCTTTGGAATTTATCATTGGTTCTCTTTCGGTGCTTTCGGCAACATTCCACAAATGACTTTCATCTTTGTTAGTACAGGTGTGATGGGATTATTGTTAGCATATGCATATTCAAAGACACTTTCTCTTTATATAGCTTGTGCTATCCATTTCGGATGGAACTTCACCCACATGTTCATGTTCTCTCAAGGTAGTATAGGCAACGGCATCTTAATTCCCGTTCCAAACGAACCATTCAGAACGAACTCTTACTTTACGTTTTTCGGTGTAATGTTCTTTCCGGTTGTTAGTGTACTTTTAATAAATTACCTGCTTTTAAAAAGAAGAAAGCAAGTGCCAGTTACAGTATACGATCGCAAATAATATTGATAGACGGAGTTGGAGAGAGCTAATCTTTCAGCTCAATTAACTGGTACTTAATTTCCAGATCATCTAAAGCTTTTTCAAGACGTTCTTTATGCGTATCTGTAATAAACACCTGCCCATTGTTCTGCACGCAAACACGATGCAACAAATTCTGCATTCTTGTTGCATCAAGCTTTTCGAAAACATCATCTAGCAATAAGATGGGCGGAAAGCCTTTAGCTTTTTTAAGCTCTTCAAATTCGACGAGCTTAAAAGCAAACAACAAGCTTTTTCTTTGCCCTTGCGATGCGGTGTTTTTAAATGCTTCGAAGTTGAGGTTTACCTCAATATCATCTTTATGAATACCTACAGTTGTGCGCTGCAATAAGATATCTTTTTGCCTGTAAGTTTGTATTAAATCGTTGAATTCACCATGTAGCAGTGGACTGTAGTAACTGAGATTTACCGGTTCTGTGGTACCAGCAATCTGGTTGTAGCTCTCTTCTACCACCGGTAGAAAATCAGCAAGAAAACTCTTTCGCCGGTTGAAAATCTCTATACCCGGTTTAACAAGTTGTTCATTTAGAGTTTCCAGCAAAGCT
Source organism: Segetibacter sp. (assembly GCA_036387965.1). Taxonomy (GTDB): domain Bacteria; phylum Bacteroidota; class Bacteroidia; order Chitinophagales; family Chitinophagaceae; genus Segetibacter. The sequence continues at coordinate 3,341 of DASVST010000500.1, forward strand.
TCGTCTACCCGACCCTTTTCTGCACAGTTTTTCAAAAAGCTGTTACGCTGTAGTAGAACTTTATTGTACTCAATTAAAAGGGATAAATAGCTATTATCGATCTGGCTTAGTAAAGTATCAATAAACTTACGGCGAGTGTCACTACTGCCTGTAATTAGTTCAACATCGTCGGGTGCTATCATAACGGCAGGAAAGTGTCCTATATGCAGACTGAACTTCTTATAATCTTCTCCATTCCGCTGCAATTCCTTACGGTTGTTTTCCCTGATAATGCAAACAATCTTTTCTTCCTCATAATTTTTTTTAAAGTTTCCTTCAAGCCGCAATCCTTGTAAACCGTGGTGCACACTTGTCCCATCTGCCTTGCTGAAATAGCTTCTGCTAAAACACAGGAAATAAATCGCATCGAGCAGGTTGGTTTTGCCTACGCCATTATTGCCACTTATGCCAACCACATTCTCATTGATATGGTATTGGCTTCTCAGGTAGTTTTTAAACTGGTAAAGCGATATGTTTTGCAGTTGAAGCATTAGAACGCAAGATAAAGCGACAGGAGCCAAGACAAAGAAATTGTTATGCTGAGCAATGAAATATAGATGCAGTGTGCGACGCAACGGCTGCTTAATATTTATCCGAAGCTGATCTAACAAAATACAGCAACCTTGCAACCAGCATTATTTAGTAAACCTGTCACTAAATCTAGCCTTTGTTTTTGCACCTAATCACCTATATTTGCGGCTCAAAATTTTGCCACTGTGCCAACCAAATTTTCAAAAGAAACTTACCTGTACTGGTACGAATTGATGCAGCTGATTCGCCAATTCGAGTTGAAAGCGGAAGAGATGTACAAGATGGCTGGTAAAATTCGTGGATTTTTTCATGCTTACGTTGGTCAGGAGGCACTTGCTGCCGGATGTATGACGGCTACGAGGCAGGAAGATCCTTTTATTACTGCTTATCGCGATCATGGCTGGGCATTAGCGAAAGGATCGAGTGCAAATGCATGTATGGCTGAATTGTATGGTAAGGCTACGGGTCTTGCAAAGGGCAAAGGTGGTAGCATGCACTTTTTTGATGTAGAAAAGAAGTTTTTTGGTGGTCATGGTATAGTAGGAGCACAAATTGGAACAGGTGCGGGTTTGGCTTTTGCGGAGCAATACAAAGGAACAGACAATGTTGTTTTATGCTTTTTTGGGGATGGAGCTGCAAGGCAGGGAATGTTGCACGAGTCGTTCAATATGGCAATGCTTTGGAAACTTCCGGTAATCTTCATTTGCGAGAATAACAATTACGCTATGGGTACTTCAGTAGAAAGAACCAGTAATGTGATTGATATTTATAAATTGGCTGACGCATACGACATGCCTGGTGATAAAGTAGATGGAATGGATCCTGAACATG
>DASVST010000501.1:0-13078 GCA_036387965.1 Segetibacter sp.
ACAAAACCTTCGTCGTCATTGCTACAATTTTTTCAAAATGTCAGTGTCTGATTTAAGTGAGAACTCATGCCTAACACCTAATATACGCAATAAAATACCGTTCAAAAATAAATACTTCGCTGAGAGGCACTATGCCTTCACACTTGTGTTTATTTTAGCATGGTAAGTGACTCAGGATTAGCATCACTAACTGTTGGTGCAATACTACTTCTTCAAGTACATAACTTCCTTCACCAACTTAACTGTGCGGGGAACATCTGGTAAATATGCATTAACCAAATTAGGCGCATAGTGCATAGGTGCATCGGCACTTGTAATTCGGCGTATGGGTGCATCTAAATAATCAAATCCTTCTTTTTGTATGCGGTAGGTTATTTCTGAACTTACACTTGCAAATGGCCATTGCTCTTCTACAATTACAAGGCGGTTTGTTTTCTTTACACTTTCAAGTATAGTCTGCCAATCCATTGGGCGGATTGTTCTTAGGTCTATTACTTCGGCACTTACTCCTTCTTTAGCAAGCTCGTCGGCAGCGCCAAGTGCAACCTTCATCATCTTATTAAATGAAACGATTGTTACGTCTTTACCTTCTCTTACTATTTTTGCTTTACCAATTGGGATTAAATATTCTTCTTCAGGCACTTCTCCTTTTTCACCATACATCACTTCGCTTTCCATAAAAACAACAGGGTCATTATCGCGTATCGCACTTTTCAATAAACCTTTGGCGTCGTACGGATTCGAAACAGAGATCACTTTAAGCCCTGGGATATTTGCATATAAACTTTCGAATGCTGTAGAGTGTTGAGCACCTAATTGTCCTGCACTTCCATTTGCTCCCCTGAAAACAATCGGGCAACCAACTTGCCCGCCACTCATGGCAAGCATTTTACTTGCTGTATTTAAGATCTGGTCTAATGCTAACACAGCGAAGTTCCATGTCATATATTCAACTATCGGGCGTAGACCATTTTGTGCAGCACCAACGGCTATAGCAGTAAACCCGAGTTCGGCAATCGGTGTATCAATAACACGCTTTGGACCGAACTCTGCCAACATACCCTGGCTAACCTTGTATGCTCCGTTATACTCAGCCACTTCTTCACCCATTAAAAATACTTTATCATCAAGGCGCATCTCTTCACTCATAGCTTCACGAAGGGCCTCTCTAAAAAGAATTGTACGCATATTATAAGTTGGAATTATTCAAAAATTGTAAGTATCAATAGCCTTAATAAAAGCTGCGCAAAAATATACGTTTATGGTTTATAAACCCAAAATGATGATGAGAGTTAAGTTTGACAGCAAAAAAAATCCTCTTGGTTAACAGGAGGATTTTTGATGAAGTTATTAAAATCTATTAAAACACATTATAACCAAAGCTCAGGTAGTATAAGCCTCCTATTTCGGGGTTACCGAATGCAGAGCGGTAGTACTTATTAAAAAGATTGGTAGCACCAAACTTAAGCATCGATTTTGTAGCAGGTATCTTGTAACTAACCTGTGCATCTACAGTGCTGTATGAAGGAATTGTCCCCGAACCAAAATCTGATTCGTACAATACTTCATCCTGGTACCTGTAAAGAACATTAAAACCTAACCTCTTTTTCAATAATAAACCTGGATTTGATAATCCGATATTAGCACGATGCTTTGGTGTATTGAAAGCAGCTATGAAGTTTGTTGGTACATTCTTAATTTTATCAGAAGAAAGATTAGCATTAACTACAAAACTATTTGGCAATAGGTATTGTACTGATGCTCCCCAACCTTGTGTATTTACTTTATCTGCACTATTAACTGAAACAGAATAAATATTTGGAGGCTGAGTTAATAAACCCATAGGAGAACCTGTACGTGATTGAACCACTGCAATTCTGCCTATGAAATTTTCATATTTTGTATAATATCCATAAACATCAAACAAAAACCGCGATGTAAGTAAACCTTTATATCCAACTTCGAATGATGTAGCCGATTCAGGTTTATATTCTCCAAAACTTTGCACTTTTAGTAATGCAGGGTTTGGTGAACCAGCCTGTGCGCTTGCTCCGAAAGCCTGTACGCTTTCAGGAGTGTATACAGTATTAGACTGAAAATTATAATGTGTACGCAACTGGGGCAATCCACCAAGTAAACGAACGCCGCCACCAATAACAAGGTTAATCCATTGGTTTTGTGTTGATGGAAAACGATATGCCGTTTGATAAGAAAGACGAACGTTATTATCTTCTGCAACCTTAATTACAGCAGAAAAACGCGGCGTAAATCTGCCGGCAAAATTGCTGTTCTTATCATAGCGTCCTGATGCAGTAAGTTTTAATACATCATTGAAAAGTCTTTTAGAAACTAATGCATAAGTACCTACTTCATTAATTTTAATACGACCTGCTGTATCAGCGAATAAAGTTCCTTCTGAGTTAAGCACGTATTGCTTGTAATTAGCTCCTACTAATACTTCAGCAAATTTCACAAGACTTGATAAATTATACTGACCCTCGGTCATGTATAAATTTGATTTATCAAGAAATAAACCTCCCCCCTGGGAAATGGGTTTTGAACGGACCTGGTCAAAAATGTTTCTAAACTGTTGGGAGCCTGCAGCAGGTCTGCCCTCATCTGCAAAGGCTCGTGCTGATGCAATAATGCTATTTCTATTCATACCGACACCGCCTGCTGCAGTAGCCTGAGCGATAGCAGCAGCATCAGCAGGTGATTGCCCACGCGCTAATGCTGCAGCATAAGCAGCACCCAAAGCCTGGCCATATGCTGTAGCTGAACCAGATACTAAGCCTTGTATAAATTGTGGGTACCAAACTGTCTGACTTGGCTTCCATGCTTCGTTAAATAACCTTGTTGTTACAGTTGCATTAAATGATTCTCCCGCATCCTCCTGTGTGGTATAAGCTCTGAAAAACCAGTTAGGATCTCTAAGCTCTAATTTGTATTGGCCGATTTTCACTCCCTTTAAAGAGTAACGATCACTACCTGTATAAACAGTATTTCCATAACCAAAATGACCGGTAAGTGATCCCTCGATCGATTCAGTAATTTTATAATGTAATGCACCACTCAACTTTACATTTTGTGTGGTAGGATCAAGAACTTCAGATTCTTTATAGCCCGTTCTCGATACATCGAATGTTGCGCCTGATGTAAATGCAGATAACGCAACACTTGTGGGAATGGGAACAGGTCCAAAACCAGGAAGATTTGGCGCCGCTAAAATAGGTGTGCCGGCCGCAAAACCTAATAATGCAGCCCGTAGATTTGCAGTGGTCTCATCCCCATATACATTTACACCGTTGTAATTCGGGTCAGTACTTCTATCACCAGCAATAGTTTTGCCGCTAATTGGCGTTTGACCTTGTGTATAATTGCTATAATCTGTACCTATCCAATCTCTTGTTTGTACAAATTGTCCGCCGATTTTGTAAGATAGCTTATCATTTATTTGCTTAGCATACCTAAGCGTCCAGTCGAAGTAAGGAGAAGCATTTCTTTGCCTCTCATCGGTATGCATAATGCCTTGCTTTATCTGCCAGCTTAAGCCTTGGTATTTAAACGGGTTTTTACCTGTCAACAATAAAGTTCCATTCATGCCGCCGGGACCGTAAAGCGCAGATGACGCACCACTTAGTAATTCTATGTTGTCTACATCTAATTCAGTTAATCCAACAAGATTACCAACAGGAAAATTCAAGCCGGGAGCCTGGTTATCCATGCCATCAACCAATTGATTTAACCTTAAGTTTCCACTGGTATTAAAACCGCGTGTTGTTGGTGTTTTAAAAAGTAAACTTGAGGTAACAAGATCAACACCTTTTAGGTTGGCTATAATATCGTAGTAGTTCGAAACAGGTGAATTCCGGATATCTGCTGAACTAACTCTTTCAATTGAAACAGGTGATTCAAGGATTCGTTCTGCTACTCTTGAAGCAGAAACAACAACATCCTGTGCAAGTGCATTTACAGGAGTCAAATCAACACTAACCTGGCTTGAAGCACTTGAAACAATCACTTCTTTATCAGCGAAGCCAACGGAAGAAAATACCAGTGTTAGAGGAAGTCTTGTATTAGTAGTTAACCTGAAGTTTCCCTTTTCATCTGTAAATGCGCCTGCTCCCCTGCCTTTTACAAGTACAGAAACGGACGGAATAACTTCAGCATTTGCACTGCTTTTTACACTTCCTGTTATTGTAATATTCTGCTGAGCAAAACTCGTCAGCGAACAAAGAGAAGCCATTATTAAAATGGCTATTAACCTGATGCCTTTTCTCATAAGGGGTTGATTTAGGTTTGGTATTGAAGGGCAAAATAACAATTGTTCCTTTGGTTTGAAAATTTAATTTAAAATCCTTCTGCTGTTGCTATATTGTTGAAAACTTTATAATCTTTTGCAGAAAAAAATTAAATGATAACCTTTGATCACAACATCTTACAATGGCTTATCAATTTCCCGGTCAAACAAACTTTTACAGCGGCAAGGTTAGAGATGTGTATTATATAGGTGAAGATTGGCTTGTGATGATTGCGAGTAACCGTATTTCTGCTTTTGATGTAATACTTCCTAAACCTATCCCTTACAAAGGGCAAGTGCTGAATCAGGTTGCCGCATACATGCTCGATGCAACGAAAGATATTTGTGCCAACTGGTTTGTTGCTTCTCCTGCACCTAACGTTGCGGTGGGTAAACGTTGCGTTCCTTTTAAAGTAGAAATGGTTGTAAGGGGAAACCTAACCGGACATGCATGGAGAACATATAGCGCCGGCAACAGAACTTTATGCGGTGTACAAATGGCTGACGGAATGAAAGAAAATGATTTTTTTCCAACCCCGATAATTACACCAAGTACAAAAGCGGAAATAGGTCATGATGAAGATATATCGAAGGAAGAAATAATAAAAAAGGGTCTGGTAAGTGAAGAAGATTATGCTATGCTTGAGAAATATTCACTTGCTTTATTTGCTAAGGGAAAAGAATTAGCAGCAACAAGAGGACTGATACTTGCCGATACAAAGTATGAGTTTGGCAAAATAGGAAATGACATCTACCTGATGGACGAAATTCATACACCTGATTCATCTCGATATTTTTACAAAGATGGATTTGAAGAAAGACTTGCGAAAGGGGAGCCGCAACGACAGCTTAGTAAAGAGTTTGTTCGTGAATGGCTGATCGCAAATAACTTTATGGGCAAGGAAGGGCAAACAGTTCCTGAGATGACAAGTGACTGGGTTGAAATTATCAGCAGGAGGTATATTGAATTATATGAACATCTGATAGGAGAACCTTTTGAGCCACGACAATTGAGCGAAGTAGAAACTGAGAAGAGAATAGTAGAGGCATTGAGCGATCTAAAAGTCATCAGTTAGTTTGGATCTCCTTTAGTTGTTGGTAAGCTTTTTTGAACCATAATTTTATCCCATGATAGATTTCATCCCTGAACTAAAAACCCGGAACAAAACGCTTTATTATTTTGGATGGATAAATATATTAGGTGCTATTGCATGCCTCATTTTAATGCAGGTTGATAACACAACAGTACTCGGCATTAATGCATGGATAAAACCGCTTAAATTCTTCTTATCAATCACTATTTATAGCTGGACAATGGGTTGGTTTCTGCATTACCTGCACGAACCAAAAAAAGTAAAGTACTTCAATGCTATGGTACTGATTGTATTGATATTTGAACAGGCTTATGTTGTATTTAGGGCAGCTCGTGGAGAGAAATCTCACTTCAACTTTTCTTCTACACAGGCAATTATCTTGTACTCTTTAATGGGTGTTGCAATAACTGTTCTGGTAGTGTGGACAGGTTATTTCGCGTACTTGTTTTTCAAGAGATCGTTTCCGCAATTGCCTCAATCATATGTGTGGGGAATAAGGTTGGGGCTTTTATTCTTTGTGATCTTTTCTATGGGTGCACATCTTATGGCATCTTCCGGCGGACATACAGTCGGCGCTCGTGATGGCGGTTCAGGTTTGCCATTTGTAAACTGGAGCAGGCAGTATGGTGATTTAAGAATTGCACATTTTTTTGGAATGCATGCTATGCAGTTATTGCCGCTCTATGGATATTACATAAGCAAAACTTCACGCACAACAATTATCGTTTCAATTATTTATTGTGCAATGGTTTCCTTGGTGTTTATACAAGCTTTAATGGGAAAGCCGCTACTCGGATTGTAATTATCTTTCATTCAGCTTAGGACGCAGTCTTGCCTTAGCTTTATTAAAAACCATTATTCCATTCTGCTTTCCTTCTCTTAAGATTCTTTGCTCTTCAACAGGCAGATTATAAACGGTTTGACATTCGGGAGTACAGCATCCATCATACTTCGATGTACATTCTTCGCATTGAATAAACAAAAGATGGCAAGCATCATTCTTACAGTTGGTGTGTGTATCTGCAGGCTTGCTGCATTGGTGGCATTTAGCAATCACATCTTCTGTTATCCTCTCTCCTAACCTATCATCAAATACAAAGTTTTTACCGATGAACTTGCTCTCTAAACCTTTGCTTTTTATTTGTTGCGCGTAATTGATAATACCACCTTCTAAATGATAAACATTATTGAAACCGTTGTGCAACATATATGCACTTGCCTTTTCACAGCGAATCCCACCTGTGCAATACATTATAATGTTCTTATCTTTTTTATCTTTTAGCATATCAACTGCCATAGGCAATTGATCTCTGAAAGTATCTGAAGGAACTTCAATAGCATTTTCAAAATGACCAACTTCATATTCATAATGATTACGCATATCAACAACTATTGTTTCATCCTGTCGTAGCAGGTTATTCATTTCTTCAGGATCAACATATCGCCCTTTGTTTGCCATATCAAAGGTTGGATCTGTTATACCATCTGCAACTATTTTATCTCTAACCTTGATCTTCAAAACCCAGAAAGATTTACCATCATCATCAACAGCGATGTTGAGGCGTATGCCATTTAAGAAACTGTATGAGTATAGAAAATTCTTGAAAGTTTCGAAGCCGGAAGCAGGAACACTAACCTGTGCATTGATACCTTCTTTGGCAACATAGATTCTTCCAAAAACTTTTAGTGGATCCAAACCTTTATACAACTCATCCCTAAACTCTTGCGGATTCTGAATAGAATGATATTGATAAAAGCTAACGGTGGTGCGGGGTTGTGTTTCTTTATATAGAAGCTCCTTCAGTTCCTTCTGAGAAACACGATTGTGTAGTACTGCCATAGTTTATACATTTTCAGACATTAGCTAAGCCAATGTTCCATATTTATGGACTCACTTGCAGGGTGAGCAAAATTGCGTTGCAAAGATAATGTTAGTTTGCCTTCGAGCTTTAAGTGACACGCACTTGTGCCCCAATAAAATACTAAAAGTGGATGTAAGACCCTTCGCCCTTCGACTGCGCTTAGGATTGTGCTCAGGATAAACTACCAATGACAAGTATTATTTGAATGTCCGGCTGAGCTTGTCGAAGCCCTCATGAACATAGTACTGATGCTGAACAACGTTTCGATAAACTCAACGTGACACCCGCTCCTTGTCATTACATTCAAAGTTTAGGGAACCTAAGGATAAACTCAGGATTACGCCATGGAAAAACAAATGCCTGAAACAAAATCTACCTCGTGATTCCTGCAAACGTATATCGTATTCCTGTTGTGTTCGTTCCTGTTTTAGAAAATGATTTAACGAAGTCGATCCGACCGACTTTTAGAATGTTTTCTAGACCAACAAAAGCTTCAACATAACTATCACTATTAGGCAGGTATAGAAAATTACTACCTGTAACAACGAAGATGTTTAGTTTGTTGAAGAGTGGAATCTTATTGGTAAGGAAGCCATTTAAATGATACTCTACATGAACAGTTGAGTAGAAATTTTCTATGTTACTATACGAGTAATACGGCATCAATTGAAAGCTGCTTAAGTAAGGAGCCGCTGCAACTCCCTGGTTGCCGAAGTAATGATTGAAGTCAGGAAAATAAACCGCTTTTTTATTAAGAAAGCCCCCGGCAGTCAAGCGATAATTGAACTGTCCTGCGATCCTGAAATCAAGCTCATCATTTACAGACATTCGCCAATTAGTAAAATCAGCATCGCTGTTTAGAAATCCGTTCAAAGCATGGGTAATACCCGCATTGATCGTCGGATACTTTGATCCTATGCTAACTTTTCTTTCAGGATACTCTATGTATTTTGAACCTGGTTGCCAATTAACGTTAAGTGATATTGTTGATGCAATATTGTTAGGCATCGTTATGTTCGGGCTATATTCCCTGTTCGGATCATCTTTCCATTTGTAAGTAGTGGTGTTGTTTAGCGATGTTCTATCTTCATAGCTAAATGAAGTGCTAAGTGTAAATCCATCACCTATTGCTTTTGAAAAATTAAGTCTGCCGAAACCTGCTTCATATATTTTCAGATAGTTTATCTCGTCACGCAAAGTTCTAAGCGTATTTCCGAATACTCGTACGGGACTCGCTCTGTCGTATTGGTAAACATTTCTGCCGCCGGATATTGTCACTGACGAAAAGTATTTTTTTCCATATTGGTAGCCGATCGAAAGATTAGGGTTGAAGTGTTCATTACTGAACCCATACCTAATTCCGGGAGTTACAGTGATTGCATTACGCTTTGTTTCTGAAAATCTTTTATGAAATGTCGGATTAAAATCAACAACCAGTCCTTCTACCGTATTGAAACTGATGATGTCAATAAGCCCGGCAATATGTAAAGATGTTCTTTTTCTCTCGCTACTAAAACTATTACCTGTCATTAATAAACCCGTTAAACTAATCTTGTTTCTTACCCTGTCGAGTGAATCGATATATGCAGGATCTTTTCTTGCCTGCTCCAGACTATCTTTCTTTTTATAATCTTTTACTTCTTCTTCCAGCAGTGGAACTGGTCGTACATTCTTCCAGTACTCCTCAGTTTTCTTATTGGCGCTATCAAAATACTTAAGAAGTGTATTATCAAAAAACCTTGGAGCAAATGAAGGATTAAAATTGAATTTATCATAAACCTGCACAAAGCTTCCGTATGCATCGAACCCTAAAACTTTGATAGCGGGAAAAATTGTTTGCTGCTTTATAACCCACGCGTTTGATAACGGTACATACAGTTGTTCAATAGTTAAAGTATCCGCAAGCTGCATTTGATTTTTCGAAAGCAATTGCAGGCTTAAGCTATGAATGCGCCACTCATCTTCTATTATGTTTATATACCCATTAAACAATGGTTCATATTCTCGTTTAGCGATCACCTTTATACGGTTGATCATCTGGTTATTCTCGAAAAAAGTGCCTTCAAACTTGTAGTTATAATAATTGAAAGCATTGGAAGATATTGGAGAGATAAAACCCCTCGGATTCAGGTTTCCTAAGTCGATGTTGTTCGCATAAAAAGAAATAATTTGTGGACTGCTAAAGCCGAAACCTGCGCTATTGCCGCTAACTTTTGTTGATAAAACTTCGATCTTTTTATCTGGCTCTTGTACAGAATATCTAGCTACAGTTTCTGATAAAAAAATGATCTTGTTTTTACTTGTGTCCCCATCTTCAAAATCTACTTTCTCCCCCATGAAACGCTTAGGAAAATCCCTAAGCTTCAGCTGACCTTTAATATAAACCTCCGCTTCAAACTTCTTCAACTCTTTTTCATAAAAAGTTCTTTTTCTAATTGCGTTTCGCATAATCTTTATAGCAGGATCTTCTCCCTTCCTCACAGTCACATCAGCTAAATTGTATTGCTGTTCCGTTAACTGAAAGTTCACCGGCACATCTGCATTAGCTATCACGATTTTCTTTTCTTCAGCTTTATAACCAACATGCTGGCATATTAATGTATAGTTGCCCGGCTGCAGCGAAAGCACAAACCTGCCTTCACTATTAGCAGATGTACCTTTCGAAGTTCCCTTAACTATAATAGAAGCAAATGGAAGAGGTAGCTGTCTTTCATTCGTTACCAAACCTGAAATCTTTTGCGCATCTGCAGAAAAAACAACAAAAAGCAAGAAGGAAAAAATTAGTTTACGCATTAGAGATTTTTAGTTTCATTCATCTTCCGCTTGCGGCCAACAGACTTACGTGTATAGCTTCCTGTTAAAGCTGCAAAGCCACTAATAATACCACCTATAGTTGCTGTTATAACAATCAGGTTTATTGGCGATCCTCCAACAGGTAAAATTTGTGCAACCTTAGTTGATAATAGGCTATTATTTCTTATATCGATAATGAATGCATGGATGCCCCAAAGAAGAAAGAGACCGAGAAAACCGGCACTGTATGCCGCAAAAGCACGTTGGTGTATAAACACAGCTACAACAAAGGAAGTGACAGCAATGATCCACCATGGAAAAAATAATGCTCCTGCAAAACCTAGCAAAGCAGTTAATATAGTTGAAACAATAAACTTCATAATGTTATCCTTTAGTAAACGTCATTGACCATTTAATCTTATCACTTCTTTTTGCCTGATCTCTCGTTAAAAAATTTAGCGTGTAATATTTTCCCGCAGCCCATGTATCAATGAAGGTGTCATAATATTTGCTTCCTGGATTTCCACTTTGACCGCCAGGATATACTCCGTATGCTTCAATGGTATCTGTAAGAGAAACAATCATTCGCCAGCTTGCACCGTGGTTTTGTTTTGTTGCATTAATAACATGCTCGCCTCCACCAACCGGTAAACTTAAGCGACTTAGTGCAGGTATTTTTAGCAGATGTCGAACTCCTGTGTTTTTATATTTACCCCAGGCTAAGTTGTTAGAAGCATCAAGTTTTTTTACATCTCTGTACGCCAGCGTAAATGATCTTTGAACCATATCTGCTATAGTTTCTACTGCTTGTGTTCTTATATCATCTGCAAACTTATAAGCTGTGTCTTTTAAAAGACCTTCGAGTAATGTGCTTTCATCCGGCCATTTTAGCGGAAACTTTGTTTGCAAAAATTCATCTTGCCAAATACACACCTCAAGACTATCCCACCAATGCTTAAAAACTGTTGCACCTGCTTCTCCTACGTCATTTCGAAGATTCCATGTCTTTACTTTATTTAGGTAAGTGATTTCATCACTATTAAGTTCAGTATCGTCGATGTATTTCAACAACACAGGCCTTGCCATTTCAGCAAACACGTTATAGTTATCCGTTTGTAGTTGCTGCATATCCTGTGGAGTAATATTATTCATCAAGGCAAGTCTTCTGTTGATGATAAAGCCTCTGTAGGGAGGATATGAGCCTCCCAAGTAATACGGATAATTCTCATCTACCGGCAATTGATTCGCACTGCTTACAAAGCCACGAACCGGGTTATACTGTGAAGGATTTTCGTTACCTGCGATCATACCCTGCCACATGTATGATGAGTCACCAGGCATTACAAAATCACCTTGCCTTCTCCATTTAGCTGGAAACTCTCCTTGTTGTTTTATAGCGATATCTCCACTGCGCGAAGCGAACAACATATTCTGACCTGGAGTTTTATAGGTTGATATTGCATCTTCGAAATCATTAAAATTTTTCGCATGGTTAAGTTTGTTGAAAGTGAGGAGTTCATTGCTTGCATCGTGTGCTTTCCACCTTACTGCGTAGCTTTTCCCATCCTTCAACTTATTTGGATAATGCCTGTCATACATAACTGGTCCGTAAACAGTCATAGCAATGTTCTGTATTATATCTGGCTGTCCTTTTACTTTTATAACCTCTTTTCTAAATGTTGAGTTCAGAAGTGTTTCACCTTGCCTATAGCGCTTCATGGTAGTGTCTTCAAACGGGATTTCATAATAATCTCTTACATCTCGCATGGCGTTTGTAAAACCCCATGCACAGCTATCGTTAAAGCCAATGATTACTGATGGCGCACCGGGAAATGTTGCTCCATAAGAACTAAAAGAGGGAGTAGTTATTTGCATCTCGAACCACAATGCAGGAAGGTTTAATCCAAGATGCGGATCGTTACAAAGAATAGGTTTGCCGCTTCGTGTTTTAGCACCTGCTACTGCCCAATTGTTACTTCCGTTACCTTCATCAGGCTTCAAGAAGACCTGTTGTAAAGAATCCTTCATTTTATAATAGAGCGAATCTGCGGTTGCTGGTGCTACCACCTTTAAAGCTGGATCTGCGAACGCAGTGTTCCTTGGAATTATAGGTTCTAAGCTATCTTGTATTGAAGGATAAATTCTTTCAAAATCTTCAGCAGAAAAAACATTTTTAGCATTAGTCATTTCAAAATCCCACTCTGCACCTGCAAGATCATAGGACATGTATTTTAAGAACAGAGCTGTCTTTAGATTTGTCCATGGCTCAGGCTTATAGGCAAGCAGCTTATATTCGAAAGGATATTGATTCGGCTTTAAGGATTTTATATAAGCATTTATCCCGTTCGTGTAAGCATCTGCTGCAGTTTTTGTTACCGGATTTGCTTCAAGTTCTTTCAAAGAATTTTCTGCGGCATATCCCATTCCCAACCTTCTAAAGAATTTGTCTACGGCAACGAAATCTGTTCCACCGCTTGTTGCTCCCATTATTTCGCTCAATCTACCTGAGGCCGCATGAGTTTGGAACTCCATTTGCCACAAACGAAACTTTGCATGAATATATCCCTGAACGAAGTAAGCATCCGTTTCATCATCAGCATATATATGCGGCACTAAACGATCATCATAATAAACATCTACATTACCCTTGAGCGCTGCAAACTTTAGATCTTTATTTAGTCTCAAACTATCTGATTCCGCATTTTGCCAAAAACCATGTTGAGGACTTAAGAAGGAACCAAGCTTTGGTGTTTTAGTATTACCAATTGGCAATTGCATATTTAGTGCAACAACTAAGGCAGTAGTTATAGTAAGAGAAATCAAGAAAGCGACAATTCTCATAATAAGCAATTAAGCCTCAAAATACATTTTTTTGTATTTATGATATTAGGAATGTTAAAAGAGTAGATTTAAGATATTTGCTAGCTAATAATCAAGAGCAGTAATGGAGATATCTGAGTATCAAAAAAACATTTTGGGGCTACAATTACCAACTGATCCGCGGTGGGTAGATTTGGCAAGTATATCGT
>DASVST010000502.1:0-3077 GCA_036387965.1 Segetibacter sp.
AATTACACTGTTAATAGCTACAATAAAAACATGGAAGGTTCTCTTACCATATTTGCAGAAAAAGGAACAGTGAAGATCGGCGGACAGTACTTGAACGAGCTCGAATACCAAAACATTGAAGGCTTTGAGTTTAAAGATTTACCAGAAGGAAATAAGGCAAACAACTACGGCAATTACACCGGCTCTATGTCTAATCATGATAAGGTTTACGAGAACCTTGTAGATGTGTTATTAAATGGAAGTTCAATCTCGACCAATTCATTTGAAGGATTAAAAACTGTTGAGATCATAGATAAGATTTATCAATCTGCAAAACAACTAAGCGTATAGCATGCGTTATATTCCTTTACAATCAGGTATAAGAAACGTTGATTTTGGTGAAGATGTTCGGGTAGTAGAGCCTGTAAATATTTACGGATGTAAGGTAGGCGCCAACACTTTCATTGGGCCGTTCGTTGAGATACAAAAAGACGTTGTAATTGGCGAGTTATGCAAAATACAGTCGCATACTTTTATTTGTGAATTAGTAACGATCGGTAACAACTGCTTTATTGGACATGGGGTAATGTTTATTAACGATGTTTTTGGGACTGGCGGTCCTGCACAGGGTAACAAGGAGCTGTGGAAAAGTACAACAATCGGCAACAATGTTTCCATAGGCAGTAATGCTACTATATTACCTGTCGATATTTGCGACAACGTAGTTATAGGCGCAGGTGCTGTTGTTACAAAAAATATAAGTAAGCCAGGAATCTACGCAGGTAATCCGGCAAAGTTTTTAAGAGAGATTAAAAAATTAGATATTTCATGAATGTTCCCTTTGTAGATTTAAAAGTCCAGTATCAATCAATCAAGCAGGATATTGATGATGCTATTAGTTCCGTAGTTAACAATACCGCTTTTGTTGGAGGCAAATACGTGGATGAATTTGAAGCAAGCTTTGCAAGGGAATATGGAATTAAACATTGCATTAGCTGCGCAAATGGTACAGATAGCCTATACATATTAATGAAGATGCTTGGCATTGGCGCAGGCGATGAAGTTATTACAGTTGCTAATAGTTGGATATCGAGTTCAGAAACAATAACGCAGGCAGGAGCTAAACCGGTGTTTGTTGATATTGAGCCGGAGTATTTAACCATAGATGTGGATCAAATTGAATCCAAAATAACTGCTCGTACAAAAGCCATAATCCCGGTGCACCTGCAAGGGCAAATGTGTGATATGGATGCGATCATGGCTATTGCTGAGAAACATAATATTCCCGTTATTGAAGATTGTGCGCAATCTCACTTTTCAGAATACAAAGGAAGAAGAGCTGGAACAATGGGAATTGCAGGTTCATTCAGTTTCTATCCCGGAAAAAACTTAGGAGCATACGGTGATGCAGGTGCTATCATCACCAACGATGATGCCCTTGCAGAAAAATGCAAAATGTTTTCACGCCACGGTGCACTCACAAAACACCAACATAAAATTGAAGGAATAAATTCGAGGTTAGATGGGATTCAGGCTGGTATCTTATCAGCCAAATTACCCCATATACATGAATGGACTGATAAAAGAATTGCTAATGCCAAGTATTATGATCAGGCACTTTCAGGTATTTCGCAAATAAATATTCCAACAGTAAGACCCGATTCTAAACACACTTTCCATTTGTATGTTATAAGAGCGCAAAAACGGGATGAACTTGCAGCCTTTCTAAAAACAAGGGACATTGAAACCGCAATTCATTATCCAGTTCCCTTACCTTTTTTAGAGGCTTATAAATACCTTGGACACAATACTTCTGAATTTCCCATTTCTAATGATTATCAACACCAGATTTTATCGTTACCAATGTATCCTGAACTTACGTATGAAATGATGGATTATGTGGCCGCTGCTATTAAAGACTTCTACGCCGCATGACGCTCTCCATTATCTGTCCAACTTATAATGAAGAAAAATACATCTCTCAAACGCTTGAGAGTTTTATGAACCAAAAGTTTCACTCATTCGATTTGGAGATTCTGATTTGTGATGGAATGTCGACGGATAAAACACGAGATATAGTTAGAAGCTTTTCAACAAAACATTCAAACATCCGATTAGTTGATAATCCCGATAGGAAAACGCCTTTCGCTTTCAATGCCGGCCTGCAAGAGGCAAGTGGAGAATATGTAGCAATACTTGGCGCACACACAAAATATGCAGACGATTACTTACAGGTATGTTATGAGGAGCTTGTAAAATCCGAGTCTGTAGGGTGTACCGGCAGGGTAATAACGAAAGCAGCTTTTGATAACTATGAAGCAAAGATTTGTGAGTGGGTTATGCTCAGCACCTTTGGCGTTTCATCATCGTCGTTCCGATCTATGAAAGAGGGTTATACTCATTCGGTAAACTTTCCTGTGTTTCAAAAGCAGGCACTGCAAAATCTCGGTGGCTACAATACAGCAATGGAACGCAACCAGGATAACGACATGAACCAACGGTTGCTTGATGCAGGTCACAAGTTATATTGCACATGGAAAACAAAATGCCTTTATCGTCCTCCTGCTAATCTTGAAAGCCTTTTTAAATATGCATACCGTAATGGATTTTGGAACGCAAAGAGCATATTGGTTCATGCTAAATCTATGCGCCTGCATCATCTCATTCCATTCTTTTTCGCTGCATCAATTATAGGTTTAGTAACGTTTGGGTTATTAGAAGTTATAATCAACAAGACTAGCTACTTATTTCTTTTGCTTGGTTTAATAATAAGTTTGCATCTATTAGTTGGATTAGCCTTTTCAATCCGTTCTCTTAAATATGAAAATGACGGTCGCAAGATTGTACTTCCATTCATCTTTTTTGCGTTTCATTTTTCTTATGGCTGGGGAACTTTAAAAGGATTTTTAAAAGGCAAAAAGTAATACAATGAAGATACCGTTTTCACCACCTTTTATAGATGATGATGTTCGTAACGAAGTGCTGTCTGCATTAAATAGTGGTTGGATTACAACCGGTCCAAAGGTTAAAGCGTTAGAGGAAGAAACAGCGAAGTACGCCGGCATAAACAATGTGCTTTGTGTAAACTCTGCAACATC
>DASVST010000503.1:0-3560 GCA_036387965.1 Segetibacter sp.
TAACCGTAATTTTATAAATAAAGATTTTGTTATTCGTATTAAAAAAAGCTTCATGAAGCAAAGAAAGCACAATTCTTCTCACGCCCTTACCAGGATGAAACAATAACTCTCATCCGGGTTATCAGATTCAGAAATTTCCCCCCTTCTAAAGAACTAATGGAACTTCAACCTATTGGCAGGCTTGTATTCATCAAAACTATCTTGAAACAAATTTCTACACAGGTTAGATGTAGAAAAATCTGAGTTTAATGGGATCATTGAATATCCACCATGTTTGATTGTTTTTTCTATAATATGTACAATTTTATATACATCATTCGTAGTAATTTTTGTTAGAATTCGAGGACTAATAACGGTGGGAAAAAATATCTACAGACATCAAGCAGCATAATTAGCTTTTCGTTGTCTAATTAATTCATTACAAGTATGGTATAATTTTTTACCATTAAAAAATGATAGTAATTCTTTTGGTTATTCATTCTCAAAGCATATTTTTGCAGGAGAGGATCTTAACAAAATTTTCTATTACAAAAAATATAAAACAATTCTATGGCAAGTAACAAGTACAGTTTAATGTTAGGCTTAATCAGCCTCTTATCCTCTGCCGCTTTTGCGCAACAGAGCGATGCAGGGTTTGATTGGAGAGATTCGTCAAAGATCCCTACAAAAAGTCTCCCTCAGCAGAGCGAGTTTATGAATAACCAATATCCTTACCCGGCTAAGCCGCGGAACATGTGGGAGCTTGGTTTTAGTGCTGGTAACACCCTAATTTGGGGTGATGTTAGGGCAGATGGTAATATCGGGGGTGGTATCTCTTTAAGAAAAGCGATTAGTCATACATTCTCGTTAAGAGGTAATTATATTGGTGGATTTACAAAGGGTCAACCAAGTACATATAGAAGACAAGTTGGTGGACAAGTAGCATATCGCGGTCAAACCCACATGGTAGGTTTAGACTTGATCACTTCACTTAACCCCGCTAGTCATTACAGGGGAAATCCAAAAACGAATTGGTATCTGGTAACAGGGCTTGATTTAATGCTTCATAAAGTCAATCTTGCTGTAGGCGGTGTTCAAAACGGCGGCGGTTTTTCAACTTTCTATGGTGTTCTTAGACCAGGTGTGTTCCCTAACTCGCAGAACGGTTTAATACGTACACAACTTGGAAGAGAAGTGAATGGTAGAAAAGGTTGGGCTTTAATGCCAGGTGGTAGTCTCGGAGGAGGATTTGCGTTCAAACTCAGCAAAAAAATCAACCTTGGACTTGAGCAGCGTATTACTTATGTTCCTTATGATTATCTGGACGCTTACAAGGGTGGAAATGTAAATGATATATTCAGTTATACAAGCGCCAGGTTAAATCTAAATATTGGAAGTTCAGCTAAACGCGTAGAGCCATTATGGTGGATTAATCCAAATAACTTCATTTATAATGAAATTAATCGTCCTGAACATATGAAGTTGCCAACTCCTGTTCTGCCTGATGCAGATGGTGATGGTGTAACTGATCAATTTGATACTGAGCCAAACACTCCAGCTGGTGCTCCGGTTGACGCGCGCGGTGTATCTAAAGATAGCGACGGAGATGGTGTTCCTGATTATAAGGATAAAGAATTACTTACTCCACAAAAATGTTTCCCTGTTGACGCTGATGGTGTTGGAAACTGCCCAGAGCCAGCTTGTTGCACAGAACTTAGAAATAGAATTGATAGCGGTATTGCTATGGGTGGTAATTGCGGACTTGGTAACTTACCGAGCGTTCAATTCAGATCTGGTGGAAGAACTCTATCTAGAGATGCGATAGCAATTCTTACCAGCGCTGCAACGCAAATTAAGGGAAGCCCTAATTGTAAGATTAGAGTTATAGGTCATACTGGTGGAGCTAGTACTAAGCGTGCTCAGCAGTTAAGTTGGGATAGAGTAAACACTGTTATCCGCTACCTGGTAGAAAAGCAAGGTATTAGTGAAGACAGATTTATCTTCTCTTATCAAGACGAGGCAGAAGGTGATGTTAATACAGTTGATCTGATGGGAACTACAGAAGCTGGACCTAACACTGTTCCTGCTCCTCACCCGGAACTTAAGTAAAATCCAGGTATAAGATTTACAGTAATTATATTAAAAGCCCCCCGTTTAACGGGGGGCTTTTTTAATGTTGTTGTCTTTTGAAAGCCTTTTTCTAGTCTAAATAGTCTAACCATTTCTATAATACATTTCACAGTATCCCGTTCTCGCAGAAACCATTATTTCACTTGGAATTAGTAGGAGTAATTATTAACTATTAGTATCAGCCGAGGCACTTAGTGCAATTGAACTGAGAAAACGTTTCTTAAATAAATTTTTGAATTAACTAAGTATGACTTAACCAAGCCGAAGTTATTATTGTAAAAAGATTAACTAGTTTCGCTGCTCTTCTTAGTAGGGTTAAATTTAATTTGCTTCAGTTTATAATTTATACTATTCATGCTTAAATATCTTAGTGTATTCTCTATTATAATTTTGTCTGCATCCTGCGCAAGTAAGCTTAGTAAGACATTGAAAAGTACTGACAGTGAATACAAGCTCAAAGTCGCCGAAAATTACTTCGCGCAAAAGAAGTATAATAATGCGCAGGTTTTATTTGAGGACTTATTTCCTATCTTCAAGGGAACTGCAAGGTTTGAAGATCTGTATTATAAATACGCTTTCTCTGCTTATCATTTAGGTGACTATACTAATGCGGAAAACTTGTTTAAGACTTTTGTAGAAACGTTTCCTAATAGTGGTAAAGCTGAAGAAGCAGATTATATGCGCGCTTATTGTTATTATAAACAATCTCCCAAAGCTGATTTGGATCAAACAAATACTACAAAAGCGATGGGACAAATGCAGGCGTTTATAAACAATCATCCCTCCTCGCCTAAATTAGCAGAGGCAACGTCAATTATAGAGCAGTCTCGTGCGAAATTGGAAGTAAAAGATTACAGAAGCGCGGAGCTATACTATAATTTAGGTTATTATAAAGCTGCAGCTATTGCCTTTAATGCCCTAATTGAGAATTATCCCGACAGTCAATCGGGTGACGAATATAAGTTGATGGTCATAAAATCTTATTATCTTTACGCTAATAATAGTATCGAAGAAAAGCAACCAGAGCGGTACGAAAAGGTTGTGAATGAATGTCTGGATTTCATTGACAGGTTTCCAGATAGTAAGCTTCGAAAATCGGTTGAGAACTATAGAACAGAATCTTCAAATAATATAAAAGAAAAAAATGAGCAAATTAAGAAGGCAGCTTAACTCAAATACGGCAAGCGTAGTAGAAACAAAAAGCCTTGTAGATATAAAAGGCAGGACGGGCAATTTATACGAATCCATTGCTATTATCGCTAAAAGAGCTAATCAGATTAATATTGCTTTAAAGGAAGAGCTGCATAATAAGCTTGAGGAATTCGCCACTCATACTGACAGTCTCGAGGAGATCCACGAAAATAAGGAGCAGATAGAGATATCCAAGGCTTATGAACGTATGCCCAATCCTGCAATTCTTGCTACTTACGAGTTTATGGATAATAAGATAT
>DASVST010000504.1:0-21212 GCA_036387965.1 Segetibacter sp.
ATGAATTCAAACTCAAAAATAAGTAGATGAGTAAAAAACAACAATCAAAATCACGCAAGAGCAAAGGCAAAGAGGCGAATAGCTTGAAAGGAACTTTAGAGATCACCAGGAGCGGACTAGGATTCGTGGTAATTACAAAAGAAGAAGGTGATGTTCTTGTTCGCCCGGGAGATTTTAATACGGCATTAGATGGCGATGTTGTTCGCGTTAAAGTGACGAAGGAAAATGACCGCAGTGGCAAGCGTGAAGGAAAGATAACCGAAGTTGTAAGTAGAAAGCAAACAGAGTTTATAGGTCATATTCAACTTAGTACTAACTACGCTTTTTTTGTTCCTGATACAGATAAACCGATGCCCGATCTGTATATTCCTTTAGAAAATCTGAATGGTGCAAAAAATAAAGAGCGTGTAATTGCGAGAATAGATAAGTGGGAGAAGGGCGGAAAAAAACCGATAGGTTCTGTTGTCCAGGTAGTACAAGCAGAAGATGAAAGTGATTTAGCAATGAAGGGAATTCTTGCCGAAAATGGTTTCCCGTTAACCTTTCCTGATGATGTGCTTGAAGAATCAGAAAGACTTTCAGATAAAATATCAGAGGCTGAAATTGAAAAAAGAAAGGATGTCCGTGATATACTGACATTTACTATTGATCCCGTTGATGCAAGAGACTTTGATGATGCCTTATCGATAAAAAAACTCAAGGAGGATCTGTACGAGATCGGTGTTCACATCGCAGACGTAAGCCATTATGTAGTTCCTGATACTGAGCTTGATGATGAGGCTTACAAACGTGCCACTTCCGTTTATCTTCCCGACAGGGTTAACCCTATGTTGCCGGAAAGAATATCAAACGAACTGTGCTCATTACGACCTCATGAAGACAAGCTCACCTTCTCTGCAATATTTCAAATGAGTACGAAGGGAGAAGTAAAAAAACAATGGTTAGGCAAAACCATTATTCATAGTGATCAAAGATTTACTTATGAAGATGTGCAGGAGATAATTGATAAAAAAGAAGGACATCTTTCTACTGAAGTTTTATTACTTCATGATATAGCTCAAACACTTCGTGCTGATAGGTTTAAAAAAGGCGCTATCAATTTTTCATCAACAGAAGTTCGTTTTAAACTTGATGAAAAAGGCAAGCCAATAGGAATCGTTGTGAAAGAAAGTAAGGAATCGCATCAGCTAATTGAAGAATTCATGCTGCTCGCAAACAAAGCTGTAGCAGAAAGTGTTTCTAAAATAAAGGTCAAACAAAAAGAAGTTCCTTTTCCATACCGCGTCCACGATCAACCAGATGAGCAAAAGCTTGCGCCTTTCATTGCCTTCGCTGCTAAATACGGGCATCGGTTCGATATTTCTTCACCTGAGAATATAGCAAGCAGTTTCAATGCGATGCTTGAAACAGTTAGAGGAAAGCCGGAGCAACACGTTTTAGAAACACTTGGTATTCGCACCATGGCAAAGGCAATCTACACAACAGAGAACATTGGTCACTATGGTTTAGGCTTTGAATTTTATTGTCACTTCACATCGCCTATTCGCCGTTATCCCGATGTACTTGTTCACCGCGTGTTGCAAAGCATCCTGGATGGTAAGCCAATGATGGATAAGAAGATGAACGAGAAGAGTAAGCATTGCAGCGAAATGGAAAGAAGCGCAATGGATGCAGAACGTGCTGCTAACAAATACAAACAGGTAGAGTTCTTAAAAGATCATTTAGGTGAAGTTTTTGAAGCGGTTGTTAGCGGAGTCGCAGGCTTTGGATTTTGGTCTGAAACCATAGAACACAAATGTGAAGGCTTAGTAACCACGGTGAGCATGGTAGAATTTGATGAATTCAGGCTGGTTGAAGAAGACTATGCACTTGTTGGCAGACGAAGCGGAAGGAAGTTTAGAATGGGAGATCGTGTCTGGATCAAAGTAGTCGCAGCAAATCTCACGAAGCGTCAGTTAGATTTTGAATGGATTCTAAATCCGGAAAAAGAACAAGATAATTCAACAGAAAACAAACCGAATGCTCATGACCTATAGAAGCTCTTCTACTTTGCAGTTATATTTGTCGTAAGCTAAATTTGATTGATGCATTCTTTTAATGACCTGACTATAGATTTCTCTGAAGGTTTCAAAGTCTCTCATTTTCCTGAAGAACCACTGAGCCTTTATGACCCTGCTCAATATTTCTTAGGAATCGGAGGCAAACGTATTCGCCCGGTAATGTGTTTGATGGGGAATGAATTGTTTGATGCCATCAACCCTGATGCATACCACGTAGCAACTGCAATTGAGTTGTTTCACAATTTCACTCTCATACATGATGATATTATGGACAAAGCGCCGCTAAGGCGCGGTATGGAAACTGTTCATAACAAATATGGCGAAAACACAGCGTTACTAAGCGGAGATGTTATGCTCATAAAAGCATACGATTATCTCAACAAGATCGACAGCAGGTACCTGCATAAGATCATACATCTTTTCAACAAAACAGCACGTGAAGTATGCGAGGGGCAACAACTGGATATGGATTACGAAAAGCAGGAAAATGTCTCGCTGAGCCAATATTTGAAAATGGTTGAGTTGAAAACTTCTGTTCTCCTGGCTGCTAGCTTGCAACTGGGAGCAGTGCTTGGTGGAGCAGGAGAAGGCAACGCAAAACACTTGTATGAGTTTGGACGAAACCTTGGTATTGCTTTTCAAATACAGGATGATTATTTAGATGCTTTCGGAGATCCTGAAAAATTTGGAAAGCAGGTTGGCGGCGATATCGTTGCCAACAAAAAAACCTTTTTAATGATTCATGCACAGGAAGTAGCAACCGGCGAATTGGGCGAAGAACTTAAACTGCAACTCTCGGCAAACGAACCAGGTAAAGTAGAAAAAGTTTTAGGCATCTTTAGAGAATGTGGAGTAGACCAGTGGGCACGACAGTTAAAAGATAAATACGTGGAAACAGCACATCAGCATCTTGAGGATATAGCTGTATTATCTGTTCGTAAAAAGCCTTTAAAGGAACTTGCTAATTTCCTCGTGCAACGGGATTACTAAGCCTTATATTTATACCTTAATCAACAAACCAACTGCTGATGGGACACCCACTTTTTAGACGTAAGCCGATTTCTGAGATAATGCATGATAAGCAAGATGCAGAAGCGCACAAGCATGGTTTAAGCAGGGTACTAAGTGTTCGTGATCTTACGTTCTTTGGAATAGCAGCTATCATCGGTGCAGGAAGTTTTAGCAGCCTGGGTGGTGCAGTATTTTCCGGAGGCCCTGGTGTTGTTTTTCTATTTATTATCTGTGGAATTGCGTGCGCCTTTACTGCATTTTGCTATGCCGAGTTTGCCAGTCGCATACCGGTTGCAGGCAGTGCATATACGTATGCCTATGCTTCTTTCGGTGAGTTGTTTGCATGGGTAATCGGATGGGCTTTGATACTTGAATATTCCATTGGAAACATTTATGTTGCCTTTTCGTGGAGTGACTATTTCACATCTTTTCTGCAAAAGCTAAATGTTCATATACCTGATTACCTCACCACCAGTTATGCAGAAGCAAAAAATGCAATCACCAGTGGCTCCAACCACCAGGAATCGATTGCTGCATGGAACGGCGCACCTCAAATAGGTGGATTACGCATTATTTTCGATTTGCCTGCTTTAGCAATTGCAATCCTGATTTCTGCCCTTGTATACAGAGGGATTAAGGAGTCCAGAAACTTCAGCAATGTAATGGTGATTATAAAGCTTGCAGTTGTTTTCCTCATAATAGCGGTTGGAGGATATCTCATTTTTTCGAACGATCTTACTGGTAACTGGTTGCCTGCAAACGATGCAAATATTCGCTCCTTCATGCCTAATGGTTTTGGTGGAGTAATGATGGCTGTGAGTGGTGTTTTCTTTGCCTACATCGGCTTTGATGCTGTAAGTGTTTTAGCTGAAGAAAGTAAAAATCCTCAACGCGATCTTCCAAGGGGAATGATAATGTCGCTGGTAATCTGCACGATCCTTTACATACTTCTCACGTTGGTGCTTACAGGTGCTGTTAACTACAGAAAATTTGAAGGAATAGGTGATCCACTGGCTTTCATTTTCGAAGAACAAAATCTTAACATTGGGTGGATGCAATTTCTAGTTGCGTTAGTTGCCGTAGTAGCAATGACGAGTGTATTGCTTGTATTTCAGATGGGGCAACCCCGTATTTGGATGAGCATGAGCCGCGATGGATTATTGCCAAAAAAGTTCGAGAAAGTTCATCCGAAATTTAAAACACCCTCTTATGCAACGATCATTGCAGGCTTGCTGGTGGTAATACCTCTTTTCTTTACTGATAAAACCTTCGTTCTCGATTTCACTTCTATAGGAACGCTTTTCGCTTTTGTGCTTGTTTGCGGTGGTGTGCTTTTAATTCCTCGAAAGGAGAAAGTACCGGGTAAATTTCACCTTCCATATGTAAATGCAAAGTTCATTTTCCCCCTTATAATTTTAGGAGCTATAGCAATTGTTTTCTTTATCAGCGACCGGTATTTTGCAGAATTATTTAATTGCGACTTTGCTGATTATAGCGGAACGGAAAACAGCAACAATTATATTTTTCAAACCACTGCTCAAAAAGTATCTACTATCGTTTTCTGGATTGTTTGTGTAGCTCTTTCAATACTTGCATTCCAAAAACATTATTCACTAATTCCGCTTCTTGGCTTAACATCCTGCCTGTACTTGCTTACCGGCATGTCTGCCTCCAACTGGAAATGGTTTTCCATTTGGCTCATTATTGGGCTGGTGGTGTACTTTATGTACGGCTATAGAAAAAGCAAACTCATAGTGCCAAATAATAGTGCTGACAACCTCGTATAGCGGAAAGTTAATTTTGTAGCCATCATCACATCTTACTTCGCCTCCGGTTGCGTCGCACACTGCAACTGTAGTAACTTTGCTCATCAAAAAAGAGCGGGTTCAAATTAGATAATGAAATACCAGGTAGGCGATAAAATATTAGTGCTTCATAGTAACGACGAGGGCGAAGTGATTGACATCATCAGCGAGAAGATGGTAATGATCGAAGTGCGTGGAGTTAAGTTTCCTGCATACATGGATCAGATTGATTTTCCTTACTTCAAGCGATTTACAGAAAAGAAACTTTTTCCGAAAGACATAAAGCCTAAGACTTATATAGACCAGGTTCCAAAGGAAAAACAAAAGCATCAACCTCCCAAAGTCTCGGATGGAATTTGGATATCGCTCATACCTAAATTTGAGAATGATATATTTGGTGATGAGATCGTTTCGTCCTTCAAAATATTTCTAAGCAACCGTACAGAACAGGCTTACCACTTCAAGTACAAGATCAGCTTTTTAGGTCATGTAGATTTTGATCATGCAAATGAAATATTACCTTTTCAAGACTTTTACCTGCACGATGTACCTTTTGAAAATGTAAATGACAGCCCAAGTTTAGAATTCGAATTTTCACTCGCAAGACCTGATAAGCATAAAGCTGATTTTTGTGAAGCAGTTTGGAAAATAAAGCCAAAGCAGTTTTTTCAGCGAATAGAAGAACTCAAGCTTAAGAACGAACCCTCCATCAACCATAAGTTGATAGATAAGTTTCCTGACAAAGTTTATAAAGATGATCGGCTTGACTTAAGCAAGCTATCAAACAGCGGCTTTAAAATATATGATGCAAAGAACGCAAGACAACATATAGAACCTGCTCGTTCAGTTGTCGATTTGCATATTGAAAAGATCACCGATGAATGGAAGCATCTTACAAACTTCGAGATCATCACACTTCAACTTAAGGAATTTGAAAAATGGTACGACCTTGCTGTAGCGCACAGGCAACCATCTTTAATAGTGATACATGGCGTAGGTAAAGGAAAATTGAAAGATGAAATACACGAGATATTGAAGACTAAAAATGAAGTGAAAACCTTTGTCAATCAATATGAGCCGCGGTTTGGCTATGGTGCAACAGAAATTTTTTTTCAATATTAACAGAGAAGAAGTACTCTTAAATTTTTTCAATTTTAACTGACTGAACTTTTCCCGACTTCATCGTACGGTGAACATTTACCTGTTCAAAAACGAAAATTAATATTAGCGCCACTGCGATTATAATAGTAATTATTTTTGTGCTTTTCATATGGAGTCATTTTCAGAATATGGTGAAATTTACGAAGTTTATCATCTAAGTGTAACGGAGCGGTACAAAACAAATATCAAAATTATTTTTGGTTAATGCAACGGTACAGCAATGTGCATTGTCAGGCTGAAAAAAGCATAATATGAAAAACTTACTCCTTTTATCTTTTCTGCTTACAACCGTATTAATGGGGTGCGATAAAGAAGTTGTTACACCAGATGGTGAGTATGTCGGAACCTTTGCCCGTACCAGTCCGAACTCAAACTGGGTTACATCAAATGTAACTCTAAACATCTCAGGGAAATCTTATAGTGGAACTTCAGACAAGCAATACTATCCTGTCATTTGTAAGGGAACTTTAGAGTTTAAAGGCTCTACCTTAACGGTAACTCCAGAATGTATGTTTACCGCTAATTTTGATTGGACACTTATATTCAAAGGTGATTACGAAGTTGAAGCAGAAGGAGAGAGCCTGCGCTTACTAAAAAGGCATGGAGACTTTACAGACGTGTATAATCTGAAGAAGGCAAAGAAAAACTAAGCATGAAACGTTTGGTTATATTTTCCCTGAGCCTGTGTATCTTAATTGCAGCCTGCAATAAAAACCTTGTAAATGCATCATTGCAGAATGGTGAGTATAAAGGTACTTTCACTCGAATGCATCCAACAGCAAGATATGTTCCCTCGAATGTTTCGCTAACAATTACCGGCAATAGGTTTACTGGTACTTCTGATAAGTCCAGCTTTCCGGCGATCTGTTCAGGTAGTCTAACAAAAAAAGGCAACAAGTTGAAAGTGACAAACGAATGTATGTTTACCGCTGATTTTGATTGGACATATATTTTTAAAGGAGACTTTGAGTATTCGATATCAGGAAAAGAGATAAAGCTTATTAAGAATTATTCGCCTGGTTTTTACGACGTGTATACACTTCAAAAGTATTAGTTGATTAAGGCTGCAACTGTTGAAGAGTGCGACGCAACGGCTGTCCAATAGTACTTCAACTGCCGGAAACAAAATTCCTTATCAAGAACATCAACGTTTAAAAAACTACTTTTGCTGTTGCTACAAATCGAACTATCGCCTCAGCAATGGGGAGGAAAGTCCGGACAGCATAGAGCGATCTACCGGTGAACAGCCGGGTTCTGCAGCAATGCAGGAACAGACAGTGCCACAGAAAATTACTGCCGTCGTTGTTCGTGTCCTCACCAACAACAGGTAAAGTTGAAAACGTGAGGTAAGAGCTCACGGTTCCGGTAAGTAATTATCGGGACGGGTAAACCTTGGATGCTGAAATGCCATGTATAGGATCGATTGAGGGCTGCTCGTCCGATGATCCAGGGTAGGCAGAAACAGGTGCGCAAGTAATTGCCATCGCAGATAAATGATAGTTTAGAAACAAAATCCGGCTTATGAGTTTGTGGTTGCCCCCGTAGAAATGCGGGGGTTATTTTTTAGTGCCGATGTAGTTTAAATCAACGATCTCAGAATAACTTTCAATGATATCTTTTATAGCATTTAACATTTGCTTTTGCTCTTCAACATGCCCGTGTTGCGCTTCAATGTTTATGTAGGGGATCTTTTTTCGGTGCGTATAAATTGATAAAGAGCCATCATCTTTTGCGTTCTTGCTTTGCAAAACAACATTGATGTTTTTCTCTTTTATTCTTCTGTAAATACTTGTATCAGTTGTTAATATAAAGTCATCAGGGTCCATATCTTCATTAATAGAAACTTTAGAAGCATTTGGCGCTTCAGGGTTTCCTTTTTTGTAAGATAATATGGAGAATCGCTCATCAGTATTGTTATGCAATGCGATGACAAGCTTCTTATCATCTACATAAGATTGCAATATTTCTTTTGCAAGATTGGTTACTTGTTTTGCTGCTACAGCATTATACAGTTTCAATTTGGTCATGTTATCTTTCAGACCGTTTCTTGTAAAAATTCTGTTAGGGTCAACAGTGAAATCTTTGCTTTGATGTTTAAAGTTGACGAGCCGTTTACCTGAATGTTTTAATTGAACAAGATACCCGCCGTTCTCAGTGAAATATTCTTGACCAGCTTCGATGCCTGTGGTCTCATCCTCGTGCAACTGAATGAATACAATGTTTGAATCGCAAGTGAGGAAGCAGGTGGTATAAGTACTGACAGAATCAGATCCTAAATAATATGTTTTTACAAAAGCTGAATCCTGTGCGAATGCAACATTTGCAATAGCAAAGAAGAAAAAGACTGTGAAAAGTTTCCCCATGAAATAGTTGCTCTAATGTTTGTGTTGTTTAAAACAACTACCATGCCTTTACATGATACTAGCAAGCTAAATTATTTACCGGCAGGAAATAATCTGGAAATGATTTTTTTAAGGTTTATTCGTCTCTTGGGTTGAGTAAGGGGTGTCGAATTTTTGATTTCCAATGTTTCTATATTTCCCGCCGGTGTCCAATCTGCCAGATCTTCGTACCAAACTAAATCAGAAGGCTTGAGTTGTTTAGCCTTTAATGTAGTCAACGTATAAGGACCCGACATATTAGTATTCTTTTTCAGAAAGTATTTCTTATCCACGGTTAAAAGTATCCATAAATATGATTGAGCGTTAATTGTTAATCACCTTTCAACCGTATTTAATCATAATTTAATCGCGACCGTATATTACCTTAAAATTTCAAGTGCTTTTTGTATGTGATTGTCTGTTACGTTCATCACCTGGTAATATCCTTCAAAACGCCAAACGAGCCTTGCAACTAATGATGGGATTCTCTTTACTATGTCAGCTTTGTCTTTGGCAGTAGCCTTGTTGAGATTGATTGAATCCTTTGCCGCGAAAGATTTTAAAGCATTCCATTCCGCTTCACCCGCTTTGTAAGAAGCAGCCAATTCACTAGGTTTTTTATAAGCTGCAAAACGATTTTTGTTTTGAATGTAGTATGAGTAAATAAAGTTATTAATCGTTCCTTTCCGGTAAAGCTTTGCAGCTTCACTGCTCATCGCAGTGGTATCAAACGGAATAAATATGTCAGGCGTAATACCCCCACCACCGTAAACAATTCTTCCTTTATTTGTTTTGTATGCGGTGCCGGTTTTCTTTGTTGTATCCACTTTTACCACTTCGCCATTATGAAAGCGAGAGTAAACTTCCTCATCATATCGCTGGTTTTGTATGTTGTAAGGCTTCTGAATATTTCTTCCTAAAGGAGTATAATAACGTGCAACTGTAAGTCTTAATGCTGAACCATCAGTAAGGCTGAATTGTTCTTGCACGAGCCCTTTACCAAATGTGCGGCGACCTATAATTGTTGCCCTGTCCCAATCCTGCAAAGCACCACTTAGTACCTCGCTTGCACTTGCAGAACTCTCATCAACTATAACAGCTAAATCACCTTTTTCGAAAAGCCCTTCTCTTTTACTTCTATATTCATATTTAGGTACATGGCTTCCCTGTGTGTAAACGATCAATTTATTTTCATCAAGAAATTCATCCGCAATACTTACAGCTTGCCCTAACAAGCCGCCGCCGTTTCCTCTCAAATCAAGTATTAGTTTCTTCATTCCCTGGGCCTGCAATTTCTCAAGTGATTGCATAAACTCTACATAAGTAAGCTCAGAAAATTTATTGATATGAATAAAGCCTGTTTGCGGAGTGATCATATAAGCAGCATCAACAGATAACAATGGGATCGTTCCGCGTGTAATAGTTAATGGAACCATGCTGCCATTTCTTAACACAGTTACCTTAACATCCGTTCCACGCTTACCACGTAAAACTCTTCTTATCTTTTCTGCTTCAAGTTTTTTACCGGCTATGGTAATGGTATCATTAACCTTGATGATTTTGTCACCCATTTTTAAACCGGCTTTATCGGATGGCCCGCCGGGTAATACGTTTAGTACATTAAGTGTATCATAGAAAATCTGGAACTCAACACCGATGCCACTGAAGTTGCCGCGCATATCGTCATTTACATCTTCCAGATCTTTGGCAGGTATATAAACAGAATGTGGATCGAGTTTATTAAGAACATCTTGTATAATCTTATTGCCCAATGTATCAGTACCCACATCGTCTACATACTTCATTCTTATAATATCCAGTACTTCTTGTATAGGCGATTTGCTGCTCATTCTAAAAAAGCCAGGCACAGTGGTGTTTTCTCTTAATTTATATCCTATCACCATCCCCACCACCATAACAATAGAAAACATTAACGGAAGCCAAACCTGTAATTTCTTACCCATACTGTAACTCTCTCAATTTAAAAGACAAATTTCACCATTTAAGCTGAATATTAAACGATTTAGATTTTTGATGATTGATTTGCAACTATGAAAGTTCTGAACACAAGTAAATGTGCTGTTATCAACATCGGTCCTGCTTTTCGTTGCAACTCCGCCACAATGCCATTGCACAAGCCTTCAGCGGGGTTTCCACTCCAATCAGGGGTATAAACCTAACGGTTGAATATCCATCATCATTTATATCGCAAGTCTTGTACTAACATGTGGTGATTCATTATTTATTAAATACCTTTTGAGCAATATTTTTGTACTAAAATCCCCTGCAATGAATGCTACCAGCCAACGCTACGATGCGGTCAAGTATAAAACACCAACAGGCAGTCAATTAAATTGTAAGGGCTGGGTGCAGGAAGCTGCACTAAGAATGTTATTAAACAACCTCGATCCTGAAGTTGCCGAAAGACCCGATGACCTAATTGTGTATGGCGGAAGAGGAAAAGCTGCAAGAAACTTTGAGAGCCTTGACCTGATCATTAAAGCTTTAAAAGACCTTAATGAAGACGAAACTTTATTAATACAAAGCGGCAAGCCTGTAGGTATTTTAAGAACACATAAAGATGCACCACGGGTATTGCTTTCTAACTCGCAACTCGTACCTAAGTGGGCAACATGGCAACACTTTACGGAACTGGAACAAAAAGGTTTGATGATGTATGGACAGATGACTGCAGGAAGTTGGATATATATTGGATCGCAAGGAATTGTGCAGGGTACTTACGAAACGTTTGCTGCCGTTGCCAATAAGCATTTCAATGGTACGCTTAACGGCACATTAAGCGTTACTGCAGGTTTAGGTGGAATGGGTGGTGCACAACCTTTAGCGGTAACCATGAATGATGGTGTTTGTTTAATTGCCGAAGTAGAAGAGTGGCGAATTGACAAGCGGCTCGAAACAAAGTACCTCGATGAAAAGATAACAGATATCGATGAAGCAATTGACAGGGCTACAGAAGCAAGAGTAAATAAAGAAGTTGTAAGCATTGGAGTATTATGTAATGCGGTTGACCTGTTGAAAAGATTACTACAAAGAGGTATTATTGTTGATATTTTAACCGATCAAACAAGTGCACACGACCCGTTGATTGGTTATGTGCCGCATACATTAACAAATGAGCAGGCAAACGTTTTAAGAGAGCAAAATCCCGAACAATATATTGAGCTTGCTTATGATAGTATGAAGCTTCACGTCGAACTGATGCTTGAACTGCAAAAGAAAGGTGCTGTTACATTTGATTACGGAAACAACATAAGAGCAAGAGCACAGGAGCGTGGCTTGCAAACTGCTTTTGATTTCCCCGGTTTTGTACCCGCATATATACGTCCACTTTTTTGTGAAGGTAAAGGTCCTTTTCGCTGGGCTGCTTTAAGTGGCGATCCTGCTGACATTGCTGTTACCGATGAAGTGATCATGAATCTCTTTCCTGAAAATAAAAGTATGATACGCTGGATGAAGATGGCACAACAAAGGATCGCCTTCCAGGGATTACCTGCACGTATTTGCTGGCTCGGCCAGGGCGAAAGAGAAAAGGCAGGTTTAGCTTTCAATGAACTTGTAAAAACAGGTAAAGTAAAGGCGCCAATTGTAATAGGAAGAGATCATCTCGATACAGGTTCGGTTGCTTCTCCTAACCGCGAAACGGAAGCAATGCTTGATGGCTCAGATGCCGTAGCTGACTGGCCGGTTTTAAATGCATTAATAAATACGGCAGGTGGTGCAAGTTGGGTAAGCCTTCATCATGGTGGTGGTGTCGGTATGGGTTATAGCATACATGCAGGAATGGTGATCGTTGCCGATGGAACTGAAGATGCTGCAATACGTTTAAACCGTGTGCTGCGAAACGATCCGGGACTTGGTGTGATACGACATGCAGATGCTGGATATGATGTTGCAAAAGATACTTCACGGAGGTTTGGGTTGGATATTAGTGAGCGGTTGGGGTAAAGCTTGTATAAGAGGCAAACACCTGTACAGATGTAACTTAAAGCTCTTGCCTGCGAGTTGGAGTATTAGTTCCAGTGCTAAACAAACTCAAATAAGGTTGGCGAGAATTGCAATTTATCATCTAAACAATTACTGAATAAACATGACGAACGATATTTGGAAAGTGTAAAGAAGCAATTTGACTATTATAAAATGCTTGGTGACAAAACATTTGTTCAACTTTCGGACGAGAAGCTGTTTTGGCAATACAATCAGGACAGCAATAGTATTGCGACTATTGTTAAACATCTTTGGGGCAATATGCTTTCACGTTGGACAGACTTTCTAACAACAGATGGCGAAAAAGAGTGGCGGGATCGGGATGCAGAATTTGATAATGATATCACATCAAAACAAGAACTTATAGACAAGTGGAATGAAGGATGGGCATGCCTATTCAATGCAATAAATGCTTTGAGATTAGAAGACCTTGAAACAATAATTTACATAAGAAATCAAGGACATACAGTAACAGAAGCAATTAATCGCCAACTTGCACATTATCCATATCATGTTGGGCAAATCGTTTTTATAGGAAAGATGCTTGCAGAAAACGGATGGACTTCATTATCTATCCCGAAAGGCATCTCTAAAACATATAACGCAAAGAAGTTTTCGACACCTAAAGAAAGAACACATTTTACAGATGAATATCTGGAAGAAAAGAAAGAATAACTATCGTAATAGGAGATTGCCACTGTGTTTAATTCATATTCACTTCCTAAGCAAGAAGCGAGAAGCTGATAAACTTTAAGACTTTATGATTAATAGAGAAAAAATAATCCGAAACTACATAGACGGCTATAATGAATTCGATGTCGATAAAATGATAAAAGACCTCGACGAAGCTGTTACTTTCGAAAACATATCAAATGGTCAAACCAATATGTTGTTGCAAGATTAAAAGCTTTCGAAGAGCAGGCAGAACAAGCAAAAACTTTTTTTCGGGAAGGCAGCAAACAATCAAAACTTATATTCATCGCGATAGCGAAACAGAAATTGAGGTCGATTATACGGCAGTGTTAGCAAGTGATTTTCCAAACGGGTCGAAAAAGGGTGATGAGTTAAAACTGCAGGGAAGATCAATCTTCCAATTCCAAGATGATAAAATAATCAAGTTGACAGACATAAGCTAAAAAAGCAAAGTTCACCCAGGAGACCCGGCAATAAGATTTACTAGCCTAACCATTTGAAACAATTAGATTTGAGGTAATGGAAAGCCACGAATTTGATATGTTTAGCTTTTTTGAAATGACACCAGACCTTGTATGCATTGCTGGCAAGGATGGTTTTTTTAAAAAGGTAAACAAATCTGCCTTAGAGAAATTAGAGTTTACAGAAGAAGAGCTATTTGCCAGGCCTATTGCTACCTTCCAGCATCACGAAGACAGGGATATTACAGCACGTACAAGAGCTGAACTACTTGGGGGAACTGCCCTGGTAAATTTCGAAAACCGTTATATTACCAAATCCGGTAAAATTTTGTGGCTTTATTGGACATCTATTTATGTTCCCGATAAAGAAGTTGTGTTTGCGATCGCAAAAGACATCACCCTGAAAAAATTAGTTGAAAAGCAAAACGAAGAAGAATCTAAAAAGTTCAAAGGGCTTGCTTCGCATTTTAAAAGCAATGTAGAAAAAGAGCGAAAAAGTATTGCTTACGAGTTGCATGAAGACCTGGCACAATTAGCCACTGCTATAAAAATGGATATTGAGATGATAAAAAGTGGCTCTGAAGGCTTAACTACATTTCTACAAGGCAGAATAGAAAATGCTTGTGAGGTTTCTCAGTTGTTGATTGATAAGATCAGAAAAATCTCTTTTTCAAAAAGCCCGAATATGCTGGAGCAACTGGGGCTGAATGAAACATTGCAATGGCTTTGCAACGAGTTTGCTACTATTACTAATGTTCCCTGCTCTTTTAGATTCGATTACAATGAATCAGATCTTACACAGGATGTCAAGTTCGATTTTTTTAGAATTTGCCAGGAATCATTGAATAATATCATGCAACATGCCGCAGCAAAATCAGTAGAAGTTTCCATTGAAGATGATGGTAAGGAAATTTGCCTCACAATATCTGATAATGGTTCAGGCTTTGAAATGGGTCAGCTAAACGAAACACCCGGCTTTACAAACATGAATAGGCTAGCCACTTTGATCAACGGTGTTTTAGACATCGACAGCGCGGTTGGCAAGGGTACAAAAGTTTGCTTTACCATTGCGAAGCATTTCATCTAAAACTTGCAGTAATATTAAGTTGCTTCTGCTTCACCAGTGCTTTTAGCTTTCGTTACTCTTGTTGCTTTTGGCTTTGCTCCATTTTCCATATCACGTAACTCCTTTTTATACTTAGAAGCTGTTTCTTTGAGCGACTTTTTTGCTTTGTTCAATTTCTTCACGGGACCTTTTCTCTTTTTAATTGTCTTTTGGGGCGCAAACAAAGCACCTGCAATTGCTCCGATGGCAATACCTGTCAATAGAAATAACACTGATTTTGATTTCATATCTGATATATTAACTTAAGAAATAAATTTCCCATTTGAATAGTATTATAACTATGCCACAACCGTTCAGCAGAAAGGGAGCAACGTTTCTACTTGTAAATCTTGCACTTAAGGTAAAAGAGGATTGCACATTAAACATAGGTCTCTTATGGCTTAATTTTTTAATAAAGTGTCATCACATTAAAAAGATGAGGACTTCATGAGCAGACTGATTATTATTTCTAATAGATTACCATTTTCATTAGACACAAGCGGCGACAAAGCTGAACTCCGGCAAAGTTCAGGCGGATTGGTTTCCGCCTTAAAAAGTTATTTTGATAAGAGCGGAACAAGTTCGAAACAGTTTACACAAAAAATATGGGTTGGCAGTTGCGATTTTTCGAAAGAAGATTGGGAGCAAAACCAGGACACCTTTAGAGGTAATGAATTTATTGTGGAGCCCATTTTTATGGATGAAGAATTGTATAAACCATATTACAACGGTTTTTCCAATTCTACGCTATGGCCACTGTTTCACTATTTCCCATCTCTAACAGAATATAAAAAAGAATATTTTGAAGCCTATGTAGAAGTTAACAGGATCTTTTCAAAGAAGATCGCTCCAATGATAGAACCTGGCGATGTTGTTTGGATCCATGATTATCAATTGATGATACTGCCCCAGCTGCTACGTCGCGAAAAGCCTGAGGCAACTATTGGATTCTTCCTGCACATACCTTTTCCGTCGTATGAATTGTACAGGCTTTTACCAAAAGAATGGAAGGAGAATGTATTAATAGGGATGCTCGGTGCAGACCTGATCGGATTTCATACCTATGATTATGCTCAGCATTTCATCCAATCGGTTAAAATGATACTTGGGCTTGATAATCAATATAATCGTTTGCAGTACCACGATCGGTTGATACAAGTTGATCTCTTCCCCATCGGAATTGATTTTGAAAGATTTAAAGAAGCATCGAAAAACAAGAAAATATCAGAAATAGGTAGGGAGCTGAAGAAGAATATGGGAGACAAAAAAATCATATTTTCTGTCGATAGGCTCGACTACACCAAGGGATTAGACCATCGCCTTAATGGCTTTGAAACTTTTCTTGAACAACATCCTGAATGGAAAGAGAAAGTAGTTTTCATATTGAATATCATTCCGTCGAGAGATTCAATAGCTGCCTACAGCGAAAGAAAGAGCCAGATCGAAGAGAAAGTAAGTACTATAAACGGTAGGTACTCCACACTTCAATGGCAGCCAATTCTCTATCGTTATAATCATGTATCGTTCGAAGAGTTAGTTGGATTGTACCAGGTAGCCAACGTGGCACTCATAACACCTTTACGCGATGGTATGAACCTTGTTGCGAAGGAATATGTTGCAAGCTGCAACAACGGGGGAGTTTTGATTTTGAGTGAACTGACGGGTGCAGCAAGTGAGCTTAACGAAGCTCTATTATTAAATCCCACAGACACAGAGCAAATGTCTGGCTGCATCAATGCAGCTCTCTCTATGCCACTAGATGAGCAGAAAGAGAGACTAAGAATAATGCAAAACAGGTTAATGGATTATGATGTCGTGAGTTGGGTGAATGATTTTCTCGATCAGCTAAATGCGATAAAGAAGGAACAGCAAAAACAAGTAGCAAAGCTCATCGACACGAACGATTTCGAGGCAATGGCTAAGGCATATAGTAACGCAAAAAAGCGCTGCATTTTGTTAGATTATGATGGAACTTTAGCGCCGTTTACCAAGATCCCTTCTGAAGCAGTGCCTGATAAAAAGCTTATTAGATTTTTAAAGGATCTTACAGAAGATGGAAAAAATGAGGTAACTATCATAAGTGGACGAGATTCAAAGACACTAGATAAATGGCTGGGCAACCTGCCACTTAATTTTGTTTCGGAACACGGTGTTTACATTAAATACAAGGGTCACGATTGGGAAGCACAAACCACCGAATCATCAGATTGGAAAGACCAGGTTCGTCCAATGCTTCAATCGTACGTTAAGCGCTGTGTTGGTTCTCTAATGGAAGAAAAAACAAATTCCTTATCGTGGCATTACCGTAACACACACCCAGGTTTAGGATTTATCAGGTCTAGAGAATTATTGAACAATCTCTTGCAGCTAACAGCAAATACACCAGTGCAGGTTATTGATGGTAACAAAGTTTTAGAGGTAAGATTAACAGGGCTAAACAAAGGCATGACTGCTAACAAATTGCTCAACCATTTTAAACCTGATTTTACATTGTGCCTCGGCGACGACACAACTGATGAAGATATGTTTAAAGCACTTGAGAATAGAGCGTACACCATTCGAATTGGTAATACAGCAACAGCAGCTAATTACAATATAATGGCGCAAACAGAAGTGCTTCCGTTTTTAGAAAAATTAATACAACAACCAACCCGAAAAAAGAGATGGCTATTCACAAATATGATCTAGGAATTATTGGCAATTGCGCTTACCTCGGCTACATCAATACCAAAGCTGATGTTAAATGGTTGTGCATGCCAAAGTTTGATAGCAGCTTTCTTTTTGGTTCTCTTTTAGATGAAGAGAACGGTGGACATTTTTATATTCAACCTGCCGCTACAAAATATAAAAGCAAGCAGTATTATCTTCCAAACACAAACATTCTTTGTACGGAGTTCGATACTGGTGACGGATGTTTTAGAGTCATTGATTGTGCACCAAGAATGACGATTCATGAAAGGCAGTTCAAGCCGCTGATGCTTGTTAGAAAGATTGAGCTCGTAAAAGGAGAACCGGTAATAAAGATCAAATGCGATCCGCGTGGTGAATATGGAAAAGCTGTTCCTGAAATTGTTACAGGTAGTAACCACATCCGTTATATGAACCTTGGAGCACAGGTGCGTATGACAACCGATTGCCCCATAAACTACGTTTTGAATGAACAACCTTTCGTCCTGGATCAAAACCGTTACGTGGTATTGACTTATGGTGCACCGTTAGAAGCTCCTCTTAACGATACTGCAGAAGAGTTTATCAGGAAAACAACAGAGCACTGGCAGGGTTGGGTGAAGTCTTGCTACATACCAAATATTTACCAGGATGAGATCATCAGGTCTGCCCTTATTTTAAAGCTTCACCAGTACGAAGACACAGGCGGCATCATTGCATCGGGCACCACAAGTTTACCCGAACATCATAATAGCACACGTAACTGGGATTATCGCTTCTGCTGGTTCAGGGATACATATTACACCCTAAAAGCCTTCAACCAAATTGGTCACTTTGAAGAGCTTGAGAAGTACTTCGACTATGTACAAAATATCCTTAGAAATTCAGGTGATACACTACAGCCGTTGTTCTCTATAACAGGTGAAAAAGATTTAATCGAGATTGAACTTGACCTGCCTGGTTATAAAGGAAACAAGCCTGTAAGAATCGGTAATAAAGCCTATGAACAAGTTCAAAATGATGTGTACGGGCAAGTGCTGGTCAGCCTTATGCCTCTGTACATCGATAAGCGTTTAACCTTCACAAAAAAGAGCAGTTATAAAAAAATTGTTCCGAGGCTGTTAGCCGGTATCGAAAGAACAATGCATGCTGCCGATGCCGGTCTTTGGGAGTTTAGAACATCAACTCAAATACATACTTACACGCTTCTTTTCCATTGGGCTGGAGCAAAGTCTGCCTATAAAATAGCAGAAGTTTTTAAGGACACAGAACTGATGGAAAAAGCAGCTGCACTTGCTGCAGAAGCTGAAGGCAAACTCGAAATGTGTTACAGCCCTGAACATAAAGCTTACATGCAAGCTGTAGGTTCAGTTAACATGGATGCAAGCACATTGATGATGGTTACCATGAATTATCTTGATCATAATTCTGAAA
Source organism: Segetibacter sp. (assembly GCA_036387965.1). GTDB lineage: Bacteria > Bacteroidota > Bacteroidia > Chitinophagales > Chitinophagaceae > Segetibacter. Next base: position 18,784 of record DASVST010000504.1, read on the forward strand.
AAACACGTGAGCATATCGCAGCAATGGAAAAGGAATTATTGACTCCGCAAGGTTTGTTCTATAGGTACAAACACTTCGACGATTTCGGAGTGCCTGAAACAACTTTTTTAGTTTGCGCTTTCTGGTACGTTGATGCCCTTGCGTGTGTAGGCAGGGTAGAAGATGCACGAAAAATATTGGGCAACCTTTTACAGTTCAGCAATCACCTTGGCATATTTAGCGAAGATGTTGGCGAAGATGGATCGCAGTGGGGCAACTTTCCGCAAACGTATAGCCATGTTGGATTGATTAATGCTGCTTGCAGAATCGCCAGGAAATTAGATGCGGCAGAATTCTTATAAACTCAAAAAATTATATTGCCACCAACATTTGTTTTTCATAGCAGCATCGTTGCGTCGCACTCTTCAACTCTCAGTTCATTGTTCATCTTTTAAAAGCCCTTGTTGGATACCGCATCTCAATTCATTAGCTTAGCAACATGACCACGCTCATTACAAATATTTCGTCTCTGGTAAACACTCGTACTGAAAACAAATTACTGCGTGGTGAAGAGTTAGCAGATCTTCCTTGTATAGAAAACGCATACCTGGTTATTGAAGATGGTGTGATCGGAGATTGTGGTAAAATGGATGACCTCATTCATAACACCTGGAGCTTCACTGAATCTTATGATGCTACAGGAAGGTTTGTATTGCCTGCATGGTGCGATAGTCATACACACGTTGTATTCACCGGCAGCAGGGAAGAAGAATTTGTAGACAAACTTAAAGGATTTAGTTACGCTGAGATAGCCGCTAGGGGAGGCGGCATTTTAAACTCAGCAAAAAGAATAAATGATATTTCTGAAGAAGATTTATTTATAGAATCGTGGAAGCGGCTTGATGAAATAAGTAAGTTAGGAACTGGCGCTATAGAAATCAAATCGGGGTACGGATTATCAGTAGAAGGGGAGTTGAAAATGCTTCGCGTTATAAAGAAGTTGAAAGAAAAATCCAGCTTATCTATAAAATCAACTTTCCTGGGTGCGCATACATTTCCACTAGAATACAAAGAAAATCACCAAGGCTATATTGATCTGATTTTAAACGAAATGCTCCCAGTTATAGCAGAAGAAAAGCTTGCAGATTTTATAGATGTGTTTTGTGAGAAAGGGTTTTTCTCACCCGAAGAAACTGAAACAATATGTAGGGCTGGAATGGCTTATGGATTGAGACCGAAGCTGCACGTAAATCAACTAAACAGCATCGGCGGAATAGAAACAGGCATCAAATTAAATGCACTTTCATTGGATCATCTCGAAACAATAACGCCTGAAGATATAGACAGGCTTTCCGGAAGGAATACTTCCCTGAAGTACGAGCCTTGGAGTGGACTTTGTACTTTACTGCCCACTGCTGCATTCTTTTTACGTATGCCCTTTCAGCCTGCAAGGCAGTTGATTGATAGTGGTTGCGCAATAGCCTTGGCAACAGATTATAACCCTGGCTCCTCTCCGAGTGGAAACATGAATTTTGTTATTGCACTTAGTTGTATTCAGATGAAGATGCTGCCGCAGGAAGCAATTAATGCAGCTACGATAAATGGTGCTTATGCTATGCAGTTTCAGGATGAGGTGGGAAGCATTACTATCGGAAAAAAAGCTAACCTTATATTTACGAAACCTCTCACGTCTTTAGCTTCTCTGTCCTACTCCTTCGGTACCAATCTTATCGATAATGTGATGATACAGGGGGAATGGCTATCCCTGCCGTCTAACTAAAATCAATTCCGTTTCGTAACTAATAAATATTTATTTTTGTTATACATCAAATGTTTATTCGCTGGTTAAGTGAGGAATATTTATAAGTATCAAAATGATACAACAGGAGGTATAGAAATATTATGTTAGCTTTTTCGCTTAATCGTTCAGACATATTTAGAATAGGGGTCATTAAGAATAAATATGTCATTTACCTGATTTTTGCCGTGTACCTACTATTGCTCACAACTGCAGTAGCAAATCATGAACGGTGGATGGACGAGGCACAGGCATGGCTGCTTGTTAAAGACGCAAGTTTAGAAGACCTGTTTTTAAAGTACTTGCGTTATGAGGGTTCACCAGGTTTGTGGCACCTGATTCTAATGCTGCCGGCAAAACTTGGGTTTCCATACTACACTATCAATATTATTTCTGCAACGTTTTCTGCGATTGGTGTATGGTTGTTCCTGCGGTATTCTCCGTTTCCACTTATTGTTAAGATTCTACTCCCATTTACTTATTTCGCCTTCTTTCAATATGGCGTCGTTGCACGTAGCTATTGCCTGATTCCAGGGTTGATGTTCCTGATTGCAATGATCTATAAAACCAAGGATCAACAGCCTTTAAGGTATATCTTATTGCTATGTCTTTTCGCTAATGTAAGTGCTCATACTTTTCTTATTGCATGCTG
>DASVST010000505.1:0-3788 GCA_036387965.1 Segetibacter sp.
CTTTAATAGCTGGTTTTCCGGGGGAAACTGAAGATGATGTAGAAGAACTTAAAGGATTTTTAGAAGAGCACCGTTTCGATAGGGTTGGAATTTTTTCGTACAGTCATGAAGAAAGTACCAGCGCACATGATCTGGTTGACGATGTACCGCAGGAAGAAAAGGAGAGGAGATGTGAAGAAATTATGGAAGTTCAGCAGGAGATAAGTCTTGAAAAGAACCAGGAAAAAGTAGGAAAAACGTTTAAGGTATTGGTTGATAAAAAGGAAGCAGGTCGTTATCTTGGCAGAACTGAATTTGATAGTGTAGAAGTAGATAACGAAGTTGTTATCAACACAAAAAAACCTTTGATACCCGGCAACTTTGTAAATGTAAAAATAACCAAAGCATATGATTATGATTTGGAGGGAGAAGTAGTGACTTAATAATGATACTTCGTATGAATGCAAACTAACTGTACTTACATACCTTACTATTGTACCGGCAACTTCTCAAAGTTGGTTTTAAATTATTTGAACGGAGAAGAAGATCTACGTTCGTTCTATCAACACCCCGTTTCAGTAGATGGTATAAAAGCAGCGATCAAACAAAGACAGCAAGCACCGGAACATAGAAATCTTCTGGTTCAAGAACTTCGCAGTCAATATGCCGGAATTACTCTAACCGATTTGCAGGAGAGGAACCTTACAGACCTAGCTAACGAGAATACTTTCACAATTTGCACTGCACATCAGCCTAACATTTTTACCGGACACCTTTATTTCATTTATAAAATACTGCACACAATAAAGCTTTCTCAAACGTTGAAGGTTCAAATGCCTGAGTCGAATTTTGTTCCTTTATTTTATATGGGTAGTGAAGATGCAGATCTTGATGAATTGGGTCACATCAACATCAATGGAGAAAAACTCGAATGGAAAACAAACCAAACAGGCGCTGTTGGCAGAATGAAAGTTGATAAAGCGTTGATCGAAATTATTGAACGCATAAGTCAGGAAATCAGCGTATTGCAATATGGGAAAGATTTGGTTCAACTTTTTAAATCTGCTTACACAATTGGAACAAGTATACAGCAAGCAACGCTGGTGCTCGTAAACGAATTATTCAAAAGCTACGGATTGCTTGTTCTCATTCCCGATAACGCAAACCTCAAAAGACCCTTCAACGATATAGTAAAGAGAGAACTTACTCAAAAGTTTTCTCATCCAATAGTAAATAGAACAACTTTAGAATTAGGTAAGAATTATAAGGTGCAAGCCACAGGTCGAGACATCAATTTATTTTACCTCGTTGATAATCTAAGAGAAAGGATAACCGCATCGAAGGGCAAGTTCCAGGTTTCTTCTTTCGAATGGACAGAAGAAGAAATGCTAAATGAAGTAGACGAACATCCTGAACGGTTTAGTGCTAATGTAATTTTGCGTGGTGTGTTCCAGGAGATGATTTTGCCAAATATTGCTTTTATAGGTGGCGGCGGCGAAATTGCTTATTGGCTCGAATTAAAGAATCTTTTTCAGGCATGTGATGTTCCTTTTCCGGTATTGGTTCTACGTAACTCTTTTTTGTTGGTTGAGAAGAGTGAAAGGCAATTAATAGAGAAGCTTAGAATTGATCTAACAGATGTTTTCAAGCCCGAATTTGTACTTGCTGATGAATTAGTGAAGCGAGAAACCAATCTTCAATTAAGTATAGAAAATGAACTTGCGGAACTTCAGGAGCTTTACAAGAAATTGCAAATTATTGCATCAGATGTAGATGTTTCTTTATCTGATCATGCTTTAAATCTGCAAAAGAAAGCGGAAAAATCATTAAATGAATTAGAAAAGAAAATGCTTCGCGCTGAGAAGAAAAAATTTGATGCAAGCCTTCGCCAATTGAAGAAACTTAAGAACCGGTTATTCCCGAATAACAATCTCCAGGAACGCATTGATAATTTTGCTCCATACTATGCGAGGTATGGCAATGAGTGGATCGAGAAAATATGTGATGCATCTCAAACGTTCGAGCAGCAGTTTTGTATTATAGAGCTATAGGTCTCGATAAAAAATTGAACTCCATTGCGATAATCGTGAAAAGTTTAAAACCTTAGCCAACCACGAAACCCTCTGGCTGCATAGTAAGACTCCGCACCATTATGATAAGTGAATACGTGGTTGTAGCGGCGATCACAAAAGATGGCGCCTCCAAGTTCTCTAATCTCAGAAGGTGTCTTTACCCAGCTTGATGTTTTCAAATCGAAATTTCCAAGCTTCTGTAAATCCCTGTACTGTTCTTCTGTTAAGAGTTTAATACCCATGTCAGCTGCCATACCAACAGCGCTATTCTTTGGTTTATGTTCTTTCCTCGACTCCAGAGCCTCACCATCGTAGCAAACACTTCTGCGATCCTTGGGACTTTCAGGTGAACAATCATAAAAAACATATTCGTCCGACTTATTATCATAACCAATAACATCAGGTTCGCCGCCGGTTCGTTCCATTTCATTGAGCGACCAGAGTTTTTCAGTATTAGCTTCAAGCCTTGCTTGTACTTTAGTCCACTCAACACCTTTATGGCGGTTCATGTTTTTCTCGAAACGGGCTTTTAATGTGTTGAGCAGTTCTTCACGTTGTTTAGGTAACAACTGTTTTTTATTATTATCAATTTTGTGCATACTTAAATTTCTGTAATGTGTGGTAAAGAAATTATTAATGAACTACTTCAAGCTTCTCAATCGCTTGACCAACAATTTTTTATTGTTGACGCTAATTTATTGAATTATACTACTTGAACTTCTAATTGTTCAATCGTGCCATTTTGCAGAGATAATATTTTTGTAAACTCTATATAATTGACAGGCTCGTGAGAGATAAAAATGAAAGTGCGATCTATTTGCGCATTCATGTATTTTTCAATTGCATCTTTCGATTCTTTATCTATACCAGACAAGGTTTCATCAAATATTATAAGTTCTGCTGATGATAATAATGCACGCATCATCAGTATTTTCTTTCTTTGACCGGTTGATAAATTTCTCCCTTGCTCATTTATAATGTAATCAAGTCCTTCAGGATTATCTGCTATAAAATCATACAACCCTATTTCTTTTGCAAGAGATAAGATTTCGCCTGAACTACTGTTGTAATCGAAAGTGATGTTATAGCCGATCGTATCGTTAAATAAAATGTCTTCGTTACTTATCAGCAAAATCTTTTTACGTATTGAAGATGGTTTATAGAAAAATGACTTTTCACCATTGATCAAAATATCGCCACCATCAGGATTATATAGAAGTGAAAGTAATTTGCAGAAAGTACTTTTGCCTACGCCATTGTTCCCCACAAGTCTTATTTTATCACCTTTATTGATTAAAATATTAAGATTAGAAAAAAGCGGCTTCTGAGGAATATAATGAAATGAAACGTTGCGGAATTCAATGCTTTCGAGATCATACAATTTGATCTTATTATTTGCCCGTGCAACCGGTGCTGCAACCTGTGGCTGATTAAAAGCAAAATACCTGTTTAGTATTATTTCATTTTCCTGCAAATCCAAATTCTCATCAAGGATACTGCTTACTGACGAAAATACCTGGCGAGATAAAGCTATAAAAGTTATGATCTGACCAACAGTGAAGGTTTTTAATAACATGGCGTTCCTGGAAAGCAAGTAAATAATTAAGATTGTTGCAGCTATAATTATCAGGTTTATAACTGCAGAATTTACAAGGCTTACATATCGCACCTTCCGTTGTATGGCTAAAATATTCTTGATTTTCGGTGCTTGCCGCTGCATAAACAAACCTTCTAAAC
>DASVST010000506.1:0-3664 GCA_036387965.1 Segetibacter sp.
ATGAATGACGTGTTGAAAACGTAGTAAACTGTTGCAGTAATTAAATTTAGTGTCGTGCATGAAAAAGCCCGGCCATAAAGCCGGGCTTCATTTATTCTGATTTCCGAAGATTAATATCCCGGATTTTGCAGCATATTTGGATTGTTATTTCGAACAGCATCTGGTATTGGTAAGGCCCACTCTCTGTCAGTTGGCTCCAAAATGCAGTCTCCTGCAACAGAAATAGCTGTGTTACCACAAGTACTTCCGCGAACAACTCTTCTGGTAGTTCTTTTAAGATCAAAAAACCGATGACCTTCTCCAAAAAGTTCTGCTCTTCTTTCATCAGCTATCGCTGCTAATAATGGAGCTCCAACTAAACCGACAACGGGTACATAACCCGGAATACGGGCTGCACGCAGCGCATTAAGATCTGCTAAAGCCAATAAATCTTGCCCGCTTCTTGCCCGTGCTTCTGCTCTGATCAAATACATTTCGCCGGTACGGAAAACGATAAAGTTGGCGTTAGCATCAGAAGCGGTTCCTTTTCCTTTGTATTTGGTTAGGGATAAACCTCCTCCAACGGTACTGAAGTAAGCACTATATCGAATGTCATTATTACGGATAAGACCCGTAGTACCCGCTGTAGTTGCAACCTCTAATGCTGGTCTGAACGAGTTTCTTTGCGTGGGCGCATGGTAAATTAGTAAGGATGGCCCACCCTGACCGGCTTCAAATTGTACATTCCAGATAATTTCACCTGCATTTGTTTGATTATACATGCCTGAGAATGCTGCCTGGGTTGTTGCTAAGGGACGCGCATTTATAACATTGGTTGCAGCCGTAATTGCTTCAGCATTCATACCAGCATAAAGATAAGTACGAGCTAACATAGCTTGCACAACAGTAGCATCGATAAACGGGCGGGTAATACCATTAGCAGCATTAATAGGCTTATCCACATCGGCTAGTAATGTAGCTGCCTGGGCTAAATCCGCAAAAATTGCATCGTAATAATCTTTGTTAGATAACCTGCTGGGCTTTATTGAGCTTGACGGTGTAAATTCCTTGGTATAAGACAAGGCAAGGTCAGTAGTACTATTCCTGTCGTATGTTACAGCAAAGTATCTGAACAGATCAAAATGAGCCATAGCCCTGATTGCCAAAGCCTGGCCTTTAATTCTGTTCGCCATTTTTTGATTTACACTTGTCGTAAACTTATCTACATCCCTCAATACAATATTTGCATTTGCTATTACAACATAGGGTGCATTATAGAAACTTGAAACCTGGCCTGTGCCTGGATTATACAACCAATCTGCCATTGCTCTCGAGTTAGCAGTTGATTCAATTGTTTCCCACACGTTGTCGCTCATCACATCTGGCATAGTTGCCCAACCGGATCCCGTGTTAGCACCCGAACTATAGTAGTTACCCGATCTAAAACCAGCATACGCTCCTAAAAGAACCTGCTCTACCTGTCCCATATTAGAAGGGTTGCTTAAGGCATCAAGGGTAAATTCAGGTCTGAGATCGATCACATCCTCTTTTTTACATGACTGCAACATACTAGTTGCTGTAACGACAAGTAATAGGTATTTTATCTTATTAAACATATTTTTTATTTTATTAGAATCCAATAGAAAGACCAACTGTTGTTTGCACCATTGCCGGGTATTGTCCCCCAACGATATTTCCTGAATGTTCAGGATCTATCCCGATAAATCTTGTTTTAGTCCACCAGTTTTGTGCCTGCATAAAGAATCTTGCAGATCTAATACTAGCCCTGCCAAGCAAAGCAGTGGGGAACGTATATCCAAGAGTTACATTTCTCAGACGCCAATAGCTTCCGTCTTCCATAAACCTGGTTACTGATCTTTGGAATGGATTTGCAGGAGCAGTTCCTCCAAGGGTACCAGAAGATGGTCTTGGTACATTAGTGATTTGTCCGGGTTTGCGCCATTCATCTAAAACAGCAACATGCATGTTATCACCGAAATAACTTGGGTCAGTAACACTAATCCTGTCATTGTTATAAATAACCCTGTCAAGGAAAAAATTCATTTGTGCCGCTAAATCAAATCCCTTATAAGTTAATGAGGTTGAAATAGCTCCAAACCATGGGGCGTCTGTTGTTCCTTGTATAACCCTATCGTTAGGACTAAACACCATTGTGGTTGTGCCATCTCTTTTGGTGTATTGTGCATTTCCGTTTTCAGGGTTCACACCTGCGTAGGGCACTAAATACAAGCTATTAACCGGAAAACCTTCAGCTAAAATGGTTACACCGCTAATCACGGAATCTTGTGGAAGATCAAGTATTATATTTTTATTGTATGTGATATTACCTTCAAGTGTCCATCTTAGATCTCTTGTCTTTACCACATCACCTCTCAACATCAGTTCAATACCACGATTTCTCAATTTACCAAAGTTGCTTGGAAGAGATGTAAATCCACTCACCGAAGCGTCAATAGGCACGGAATAAAACAGATCTCTCGTTTCCCTGTCATACAACTCTACAGTACCAGATAATCTCCTCTTCAATACTGCGAAGTCTAAGCCAAAGTTGATTGTTCTGTTAGTTTCCCACCTTAAGTCTAAGTTACCTGCTGCCGCTGGTGATAAGCCATTAGAACCAGCATAAGTTACACGTCCTAGTAACGGTAAAGGAAAATCACCTGCAGGACCGCTGTTGTTTCCGTTTGTACCTATACTCGCCCTCACTTTTAGATCGTCGAGGAAGCTGTTCTCCAAAAATTTCTCTTCTGTAGCAGCCCATGTAATACCAAGCGAACCAAAATTCGCAAATTGGTTATTTACCCCAAAACGAGACGAACCATCACGGCGGGCCACACCGGTTACATAGTATTTACCCTTGAAACCATAATTAATCACTGAGAAGTAAGACAAAATACCATTCCCGGTTCCGCTTCCGGAAACTGCAGGTATATAATTGGGATTAGTAGCGCTTCCGGGGGTAATCCCTGCTTCATTCGTGAAACCGTTGGTAAAACCATAACCGGTAAATGCGAAGTTGCGCGTGTTATATTTAACAACTTCAGTAAATAAACCGCCTTCTACCTCGTGATCACCAAATGTTCTCTTGTAGTTTAGTGAGGTAGTACCGGTATACCGGTACTCGCGAGTTAATTGTCTGGTAAGACTCCCTTGCCTTGTTAAACCTGTTGTAGTTCTTGGATCTGTAAACACGAATGCTTCGTTTTGGCTACCGTCTACACCCCAGTTGGTTCTCGCATATAATCCTTTTACAAAAGGTATATGATACTCAAGATAACTACTTACCACACCTTTTATTTGCTGATCATAATTGTTACTTAAAAATAGCTCCATAGCCGGATTTGGCTGACCTGATGTTAAGGAACCTGCATAGTTCGGAAGACCAGTTTCCTGGTATGTTCCTGTTCTGGGATCTATATCTCTCTCGTATGGATTAGCCCACCGAGCGCCGTTGAGAGGATAAAAAAGAGTAGTGTTGTTCTCGTAGGTCTCCCTCAGTTTAGAAAAACCAACCTGCATATTAAGCCCAAACCGCCAGTTTTTTATAGTGTTATCCACATTTATACGAGCAGTAACTCTTTTCATACCTGTGGTTTTCAAAGTGCCATCCTGATCCATGTAGGATAACGAAGCAAATAAGCGGCTGGCCTGGTTACCCCCAGAA
>DASVST010000507.1:0-3836 GCA_036387965.1 Segetibacter sp.
TAATTGATCTTGAAGATTCAGAAACCTGTAGATGTATCGGCTTTTTGTTTTAAGCTAATAACAAGTCAGGAACCTTCTATGGATGACTTAGTGTAATATATTGAAGCCTTGCATTATAACTATAAGCACAAAGTCCATCGATGATATTTGGAATATCCATATCCTCATTCACGTAATTCGAGATAATGTTTGCTGTCTCAGTATCCAAATCCTTTTCGAGCATGATCATATTTTCGTTGAACTCTCCAAAGTAAGATGACATCCGTAAGTGTTGGTTGCCATAGCTGGGTGATGAAGCCTTAATAGAATATTTATAAATAATATCTGTTGCTTTTCTTTTAAAATAACTTAGTATTTCTTCCTGGCTGTTCATAGGAATTTCGGTGTTGTAGTGCACTAAAAACGAGGGGAGTATAGAAAAAATTGTATAAATAAATATTTTAATAATGAAGCCGCCTATTGAGGCAGCTTCATTATTATTTGCTATGAGTATTGAAAGTTATTGAAGTCCCTGCTTTACCCATTTGGCCACCATTGCCGTTCTTTTTGCCTGGTGATGCACTGCCAGTCTTGCCTCATCCTTTAAAGGGTTACCATCAGCAGTTACACTTGTACCGTAAGGATTTCCACCTGCACCAAAAATTACTTTATCAGTATAGCCCGGGCATGCTATGATTGCTCCCCAGTGAAACATCATTGTATAAAGCGAAAGCAGTGTGGCTTCCTGACCACCATGAGGATTTTGAGCACTCGTCATACCACTTACAACTTTGTTTGCCAATTTTCCATTAAACCACAATCCACCTGTTGTATCAAGAAATTGCTTCATCTGCGCAGGCATCATTCCGTATCGTGTCGGAACGCTAAAAATCAAAGCATCAGCCCAGTCCAGATCATCTAATGAAACTGTCTGCACATCTTTAGTTGCATCATGATGAGCTTTCCATGCAGGGTTCGATGCAATTGCACTTTCAGGTGCAGTTTCCAGCACTTTCAAAATCCTTACTTCAGCACCTGCTTCTCTTGCTGCCTCAGCCGCCCATTGTGAAAGCTGGTAGTTAGTACCTGTTGCACTGTAATATATAACCGCCAGGTTTACTGTTGACATAGTTACTCGTTTTAAGTTATTAATAATTAACAGGGAACAGATACCATTATAATGCCATGGGTTTACCGGCCGTGGAGAAAATTATAGATGATTAGGCCTGCGTTTGAAGATGCATGTCCACCAAGAGAAAGTAGTTTATTTAATTCCGAGTAATCATGTTTAAGCTGTTGTTGTCTTGCCTCATTATTCAATAGCTCATTTAGTTCTTTGATGCAACTATCCACCGTAAAATCATGTTGAATTAGTTCCTTTACCACAAGTTTATCCATGATCAGGTTGACCAATGAAATGTATTTGATCTTTACTATCTTTTTAGCGATTGCATATGATACAGCATTTGCTTTGTAGCAAACTACTTCAGGCACTCCGAAGAGAGCAGTTTCTAATGTAGCTGTTCCACTTGTAACAAGCGCTGCAGTCGATCGATTTAATACATCGTATGTTTTGTTTTTTACCGCAGAAACATTTGAATAATCCTTTACAAAGGGCTCATAAAAATCATCTTCAAGCCCGGGAGACTTCGCTATCACAAACTGGTAATCTGGGAACGATTTACTAACCTCTAGCATCACAGGAAGTTTCTTTTTTATTTCCTGCTTCCTGCTTCCGGGTAACAAGGCTATTATTTTTTTGTTTGATATTGATGTTGCGCTGCCAGCATTCTTTTTAAACTCTTCAATTACTTCAATCAGCGGGTGACCAACATAATCAACTTTGTAATCAAACTTCTGGTAATAGTCTTTTTCAAAAGGAAGTATGACAAGCATCCTATCCACACATCTTTTTATTGTTTTAATCCTGCTTTCCTTCCACGCCCATATTTGTGGCGAAATGTAATAGACGCTTTTAAAACGCTGCTCTTTTGCCCATTCTGCAATCTTTAAATTAAAGCCAGGGAAGTCTATGAAGATGATCACATCAGGCTGAAAGGATAAAATATCTCGTTTGCAAAACCTAAGGTTCTTAAGAATGGTTCTGAGGTTGAAAATAACTTCAACAAAACCCATGAAAGCTAAATCGCGGTAGTGTTTTACAACTGTTGCAACGGCTTGCTCCATTAAATCTCCGCCCCAGCAACGAACGTTTGCATTTGCATCAAGCTGATGCAAGTGCTTGATCAAATTGCTGCCATGTAAGTCTCCACTTGCTTCACCGGCTATTATGTAATACTTCATTAATGGTTAATCTGTAATAGCTGCAATTTAAAGTATTTGCAAAGAGAATAATGAATAGCGAAAATGGCGGAGAGAGTAAGTAAGAAACTACAGTTTGTACTTTGAAGGGATCGCATCACATGCAGTCTTTTTAAAGACATCCTGTTCAGGAAAATTCACTTGCGAAGGATTTGTAAAGTATGCAGTATCACCTTTTGTCTGTACATCACCAACGCCTCGCAACAGGTCTTCGCCTCTAAATTTAAAATAGACATCCATTACACTGTTCATACCTTCCGAAGAAAAGGAATACACCAGCTTTAATTTATCACCATCTTTACGGCCAATAACAATTCCAGTACTACCATCTTTTTCATAGTTGTCGAAAGTTAACTTACCCGAAAGCTCACCCTTTGTATTTGTGAGATGTAAAACCATTGTATCTCTTTTTAGTATGAGCATATAACAGCCATTGACGATCTCTTGTGCCGACTTCGTAGTTGAAGTGTCAACTTCTGCATTTGCCTGATGGGAAAGCGAGTCAGGACTATTTTTCTCATGATTATCAGTATTGCAGAAACTAAGGAGGAGGCAAAACAAAATGCTTATAGATATGCGCATCTGACCAATTTATTTGTTGCGAAGGTATTAAGAGTTGGAAACAGATAGTTTTACTTGTAAAACATGGCCCCGGTATTTCTACCGGGGATCGATCAAGTTATGTCACCTCATATCCTACGGCAATATTTCCTTGTCTTGTTCTGCTTTTTTCTTCTTTGCATCATGCCTTCTCTTAACCAGGTAGCCTGCACCCGCAGCGAGTGCCAGGGTAAGCCCACCATCTATGGGCACATTAGCGTCAGGATTTTGCAGTGGATCGCCTGACGGCTGTGAGATTCCGATATAGGGTACTGCTGCAACAATCACTATCATTAAACAAATACGCACTAATTCTTTAGTTATATACTTCATGTTAGTTATTATTAATGATTTTGATTATTTCCTTAATTCCGTTTTCACCCGTTACTTCAAGCTGGTAAACACCTTGTGGTAGAACAGTTTTTAGTTGAACAGTTTGGGTTGCAGAACCGCCATTATGATTGATAACACCACTGAAAACAACTTGTCCTGCAGTATTGGTTAGTCGTAATGTATAGCTGCCTCTTTCCTGGTTAGTCATTTGAAGGTTAATGCTATTGCCGGTAATTGGATTAGGATATATATTGATAGCACCTTTACCATTGCTCATGTTTACTCTTACAACGGCACTGTACTTAACCTCACCATTATTGCTGATGCCTTTAACGCGGTAGTAATTCATACCGTTGGAAGGCGTAACATCTAACCAATTATACGTGGTGTTTCCGGTAGCTGCTATAGTAGCTGCTTTTACAAACTGCTGACTGTTTGTTGACTTCTCAACTTCGTAGCTCCTGGTATTTGTTTCTGTAGCTACGTTCCATTCAACCTGTATAGCTGTTAGTTTTTGTGCAGCTTTTATGTTGGTGAAGTTTACAGGAAGTGTACTGTTTGTTCTGTAAACAATCATAAAGCGATCGATGGCTTTTGATGCT
>DASVST010000508.1:0-1610 GCA_036387965.1 Segetibacter sp.
CTGTTCCTTTATTCTTAACCTTACCCATAAAGGAATCTTTTACTTTCAGTTCTTTTTCGGCATTCACTTCACTGGAGCCTATTCCGTTATTGTTGATGTCCATTGTTTGAACCACGAAAGAACCTGCATGAAAATTACCAACACTATTATTTTTCACAACAGCGTTTTGTGCTTTGCCACTAAGCGTTAGGTTGCCTACACTTTTGTTTTCAACATTTATTTGTTTAGCAGTTAATATAAGGTCTACGTTGCCGATGCTTTTATTAGTTAGCTCCAGGTCATCAAAGCTCAGCGATTCGTCTGCTTTTATATTACCGATGGTGCTCAACTCCATATTCTTTAAAGTGCGGAAGGTAACATGTACGATCATTTTGTTCTTTACATTCAGCCTGGTGTTTTCCATCTTATTCAACTTTTCTGTTTCTATCACCAGCTTCGATCCCTCATTACGAACCGTAAATAACTCCTGCAGGTTTTCGTCTGCCTCAATCTTTACACTCTCAGTATTGCCTTGGCTAAGTCTAAGCTCGTAGATGCCACTTGCTTTTAGTTCGGTAAATGATCTTACCGGTATGTTACGGGTTTCGAGTTTACCATTACCTTCTAAGGTTTTGGAGTTGTTGTATTGTGCAGTTGCTGAAATGAAAACGCAGGTTGTAAGTAGACTTAAAAAAATGGTACGCATGATGATTGTTTTTGTAGATGAACGAAGGTTATCGTAGTGTAAATATACAGTACATACACTTATAAAATTCTCATTTGTACAAGTGGTAGGCGGGTTAGATAGGAGGTAACAGGTAAACCATTTACAATAGAAGCTTGAGATACTGGATGGAAGATGTACTGACACAAAGGAGCGAACACAAAGAGTTTCGAGGATAGGACGTTTTTGATACAACACAACCCACATTCTCCTTGATAGCATAAAGTCGTAAGAGTCAACATGAACTACGCAATAAGAGTGTTGCTTTACAATGAATTAATAGTTTGACTATCGTTAATTGCATAAATTAGCTGTTGTGCGTCATACAAGGGAACTATCTACATCAACCAAAACTAACGTAATGTGTTCAAGTCAAATCCTTCGGAAATTTATCTCCGCCTTTTTTTTCATAATCATAAATGTAGGTTTTTGCTTTAGTCAAAAACATGCTGACTACACCACTTTGATAAAGAACTCCACAGGTATCTCTGGACTGCAATTTTCACCAGATGCTAAGTCATTGTTATATGCGCTGTCAAAAGTAGATTGGGAAAATAACCGTAGAAGAACAGAATACATCATTTTTGATCTCGCAACTAAATCTCAACGGGTACTGTCGTTCAAAGAACAGGGTGCTAATCAACCTGCGTGGTCGCCTACTGGAAAGCATATGAGCTTTATCGCTATTTCAGATACCACAGGTACAGCTTTACCACAGGTTTACATCCAGGACTGGCCCAATGGTAAAGCAGTTTGCATCACCGCCTCCAGATCAGGCGTTGCTGGCTTTCAGTGGTCTCCAAATGAAGAGGCCATATTATTTGTAGCAAAAGACACATTGCAAAAGAAAACAGGAACTGAAAGATTTGTACAGGCATTTGAAGTTGGCAATAACAGCTACACTACA
>DASVST010000509.1:0-5282 GCA_036387965.1 Segetibacter sp.
TTGAAGGATCTGTTTATACCTTTCTTAGAAACCAAAATACAATTGGTAAAGACCCTATCACCGGAGTTAAGGCAACAACCTTTAGTGATAAACAACATGGTTTTAGAGTAGGGGGACCAATCATTCAGAATAAGCTATTCTACTTTGTTAATGCGGAACTCGCTAGAAGAACTGCACCGACCCTGTTTAATGCGGGGGAAAACAACGCGCTGTTAACGACAACAGATGCACAAAGACTTGCAGATACAATGCGTACAAAATATGGTTATGATGTAGGTAATTTTAGTAGCCCTTTTGATGCTGAGACACAAAGCAATAAAGTTTTCGGAAGGCTTGACTGGAACATCAATGAAAAACACAGGCTAACACTTCGTCATAATTACATTAAAGCTTACGATGATAATATCTCCCGTTCACCTACTTCATTCAGGTTTGGAAATAATGCCTACCGGTTTAACAATAGCCAGAATATAACTGTTGCAGAGTTGAGAAGTCGGTTCAGTAACAGGCTCTCAAATAACCTGATACTTGGTCGCCATAGAATAAGAGATTTCAGAAGCACTTATGGAACTTTATTTCCTTTTGTAGAGATCAGCCACAACTCGGGAACTATTCAACTAGGTTCAGAAAGTAGTTCAACTGCAAACGAACTGGATCAGGACATATTTGAGATTACTGATAACTTAAGAATGTTCAGAGGTAAACATACCATAACAGTAGGAACGCACAATGAGTTTTTTAAATTCAGAAACTTGTTCATAAATAATCTAAATGGCAGATGGTCATTTAATACGCTGAACGATTTTTACAACAATAATCCACGCCAGGTACAGGTTACTTATTCAAATGTTGCGGGGCAAGACCGACCAGCAGCTCAGTTCAGCGCAGCACAGTTAGGATTCTATGCTCAGGATGAAGTTCAATTTAACCCGCAATTCAGACTTACTTACGGTATAAGGGTAGATGTGCCGGTAATTGGAGATGAGCCAGGCTATAATAAGGCCGTAGACTCGACCTTTAAAGGGAAATATTCGACGTCGAACATTCCAAATAAACAACTATTGTGGTCACCAAGAGTAGGTTTTAATTATGATGTTAAAGGTGATAGAACTACAATTGTTAGAGGTGGCATTGGTGTCTTTACAGGTCGGGTACCTTTTGTTTGGATATCTAACCAGTTCTCTAATACAGGACAGTTATTAAGTACTGTGAGCGTTACTGATAACACTAACACCCCTGCTAATGAAGTAAATGCGGGAAAAGGTTTTAATCCAAATCCTGCTGCAGGGGGTTCTTTGGGTTCTGCAGGAAGAACATTTGAGGTAAATATAATAGATAAGGATTTTAAATTACCTCAGGTTATGCGTTTGAATTTAGCAACAGACGTAAGGCTACCTGGAAATATTATGGCAACCTTCGAAGGAATTTATTCTAAGACCATAAATAATGTGCTCTACCAGGATGTGAATTTAGCCGCGCCTGTTGGAGTTGTAGATCCTACGTTTAACAATGGTTTTGATAAACGTATAGCCTTTGCTTCTTCAACAAACGCAGGTGGTAGAAGAATCAATCCGGATATTACTAATGCTATCCTGATCAGCAACTCAAATAGAGGGTATACCTATAACCTGACTGCCCAATTTAGTAAAACATGGAAAAATGTTTTTGCGCAGTTAGCATACAACCATAATGATGCAGCCGAGGTAAATAGCGGTGCCAGTTCAACGGCGTTGTCAAATTGGGAGTTTGTACAAGTTGTTGGCGATCCAAATAATCCACCATTAGCTACATCCAACTATGCACTAACACATAGAATTACAGGTGTTTTATCTACAAACTTTGAATATGCCAAAAACTTCCGTACCTCAGTTTCTTTATTCTACGAGGGTAGATCCGGTTCAAGATTTACTTACGTGGTAAATGGAGATCTGAACAGTGATGGAAGATTTGGCAATGACCTGGCTTACATTCCAAGAAATTTAAGTGAGATCAAATTTATAGACTTTTTGAACCCTAATAATACTGTAAGATTTACTGCTGCACAGCAGGCTGCTGCATTCGAAGAATTTGTTAGTAAGGATCCGTATCTAAATCGCAGAAGGGGCGATTACACCCAAAGAAATGCAAGCAGCACTCCATGGCAACATGTAATTGACGCACGTCTCGCACAAGACTTTTTCGTAACTACGGGTAAAACACGGCATACTCTACAGGTAACGTTTGATGTATTTAATTTTACCAATTTAATCAACAATGACTGGGGAAGACAATTTAGTGTAGGTAACCAGGCCTATAATCTGTTGACAACCGTTAATAGAACAAGCGGTGCGTTTGCAGGTAGAGGATATAATTTCACCATCGGTCAAACTCCATGGAATCCAACTTTTGGTTCAAGATTCCAGGGTCAATTAGGGATAAGGTATTCTTTTAATTAGTTTTTATAAGATACAATAAAAAAGCAGCTCTAAATCCAGAGCTGCTTTTTTTATTACTTCTTGCCCCAGCCCCATTTCAAAAATTCAGGGAAAGCTCTACCCCAACTTTCTACATCATGTGCTCCGTCCTTCATTTCGAGGTATTTTATATGTTGATCTGTATATCCCTTTGATTTAAGCAGTACGATCATATCAAGTGCATCATCAATCGAGTCTATAATTCCATTCTTATTTCTGTCTGCTTCTTCATCTAAATTTCCACACTCAAAAAAGAATTTTAACCATGGGTGAAATTGACCTTTACGAACCTGCAAATGCATAATTCTATCTTTTTCATCATCATAACCATCATCATAACCTTTTCTTCTCCACCATAATGAGCCGCTAAAAACGCCCACTTTTGAAAATTCACTTGCGTGGTTCCAAACAATATCAAAAGCACTTAAAGCACCTAAGGAAAACCCGGCGAAAGACTTTTCTTTAAAAGATGGTATGTGATATGTTTTCCTTAGAAATGGAAGCAACTCATCAAAAATGAATTTATTATACAACCCTGCTTTAGCTCCTCTTCCTTTAAAATCAGCCTGGCATTCTGTACCATATTCCAACTTCCTTTCAGGCCCGCAATGAATACCAACACAAATCAAAGGCTCAATGCTTCCGGCTTCATATAGTTTATCTAAGATGTCGGCAAAAGGCATTTTTGGTAGATCCTGTCCATCATTTATTAAAAGCAAACTCATTTTCTCCGGCTGATGAACATTGGTAGGTAAATAAGCATCAATAACAACCGGTCGTTCTAGAAAATCAGATTGAATAGTTCGCTGTTCTATTAAGAGAGTAGATTTTTGTGTAGCTATTATATTCTCTTCTATCATATTGTTTCAAAAGTAATAAATACATAAAAGTATTGTGCCATTAAACTTTAATTGCCGCAACTTGCATTGACTAAACTCTATTTACCTTTACACTCATTTATAAATTAAACTATACCAAAATATGGACGCTGCCATTTTAGACAAGGTTAATGTTTGGCTGAACGGAAATTATGACCAGGAAACGAAAGATGAAATATTACGTCTGCAAAAAGAAAAGCCCGAAGAACTGGCAGAAGCATTTTACAAAAATCTAGAATTTGGTACCGGAGGTTTGCGTGGTATAATGGGTGTTGGTACTAATAGAATGAACAAGTTTACCATAGGAATGGCAACGCAGGGTTTTGCCAATTACTTAAAAAAGACTTATGAAGATGCTGAAATAAAAGTTGCAATTGGACATGATTGCAGAAATAACAGCCGTTTTTTTGCTGAAACAACTGCTAATGTTTTTGCCGCAAATGGTATAAAGGTATATTTATTTGAAGAGTTACGTCCAACACCTGAAGTATCATTTACCATTCGCCATTTAGGATGCAAAGCAGGAGTAGTTTGTACTGCATCACACAATCCTAAAGAGTACAATGGTTACAAAGCATATTGGAATGATGGCGGACAACTTGTTCCTCCGCATGATAAAAATGTAATATCAGAAGTTGAAGAAATTACAAGCGTTGACAAAGTAATTTGGCAAGGTGGAGAAGAGAATATTTCTATTTTAGGAAAGGGTATGGATGATGCTTATTTAGACATGGTTAAAAGCTTAAGCGTTTACCCCGAGATAATACAAAAGCAACACGATATAAAAATTGTTTACACCCCCATACATGGTACCGGTATTACTTTAATGCCAGAAATTTTACAACGCTATGGCTTTACAAATGTTCATATTGTAGAAGAGCAGGCAACACCTGATGGAAATTTTCCTACAGTTGTTTACCCGAACCCTGAAGAGAGTGAAGCGATGAGCATTGGCTTGAAAAAAGCTAAAGAACTTGATGCAGATATTTTGTTAGGAACTGATCCTGATAGTGATCGTGTTGGTATTGGCATTAAAGATCACAAGGGAAATTGGGTGCTAATGAATGGCAATCAAACTGCAGTACTTGCTTTTAATTACATGATTGAAGCCCGCAAAGAAAAAGGATTAGCCGAGCCAAATGATATGATTGTAAAGACAATTGTAACTACAGAAATGATCGATATAATTGCCAAATCTTACGACATAAAATGCTACAATGTTTTAACCGGTTTCAAATGGATAGCTGAGTTAATAAAAGAAAAAGAAGCAGAAGAAAATTATATTATCGGAGGAGAAGAAAGCTATGGTTTGATGATAGGAAATAAGATAAGAGATAAAGATGCGATTTCTGCTGTTGCCATTATTTGCGAAATGGCAGCTTACGAAAAAGAAAAAGGCAGAACGCTGTTTGAAAAGCTGGTTGATCTTTATATAAAATATGGTTTCTATAAAGAAGGGTTGATATCAATAACTAAAAAAGGCATGAGAGGACAGGAGGAGATTGCTGAGATGATGCAGGAATACCGGTTAAACCCACCAACAACTATCAATGGCTCGCCTGTTGTACAATTACTCGATTATCAATTACAAATAGGAACAAACCTGCAAACGAAAGAGCCGTGGGAAATTAAGCTGCCAAAAAGCAATGTGTTACAATTTGTATTAGAAGATGGAAGTAAGATATCTGCCCGCCCAAGTGGAACGGAGCCGAAGATTAAATTTTATTTTAGTGTGAGTGAACCTTTGGATAGCATTGCAAATTATGAAGCAGTAGAAGCAAAGCTTGATGCAAAAATAGAAGCAATTATAAAAGATATGAAGTTGAAGTAATGTTGTATATGTGCACATCTAAACAGCGACTGATTAGTTCTTCAGTCGCTGTTTTATTTAATGCAAATTATGAGGCTGCTTCACTACATTGCAATTGTAATGCGCAAATACGAAGACACA
>DASVST010000510.1:0-14127 GCA_036387965.1 Segetibacter sp.
TGCATAGTGTCGAAAAAAGATTCTCTATTCTATTAGAGCGGGAAGTAAACATTATTTAAAATCATCTTCACTCAATTCATCATCTTCATAATTCATAGCACCAAGGTTCATCATACTGCCCATTAAATCTTTAAACTCAATTCTTCCTTCAAGCATCTTTTTACTTATTATGGAGTAAGAAGATAGGCCGTACAATACAAATTCCATCAACAGGGCGTTCTCCTTCTCGTTTGCCTGTGGAAAATGCTTTCTTACAAATGCATGTAGCCCATCAACTTTATACAAACTATTAAGCTTCGTTGCATCATTCGTATCAAGTAAAAGATCAAGATGATTGCCGCTATCGAACCAACGTGTTATAGCTTTATATGGATTTTCTTCCTCCACTTTAACCTGCTGAGATGCCTTGCCCGTTGTTCTTCTTTTCTTTGTTGCTTCAGGATTAGGAAAGTATTGAATGAATGTTGAACGTATTGCTTTATCTAAAAGGTTTACAGCAACCTGGTAAGGACCTTCCTGTTCACCTTCATAAACCAATTCAATTTTCCCGGTGATTGAAGGGATAATTCCCATTAAATCGCTCATCCAAACCTGTGTCTGCTTTTCATTATGAATGATGGATCTGCGTTCGGCACTACTCACAGCATTTTCAAATGCAGCAATTGTGAGCCTTGCACTCACGCCACTTTTCTTGTCTACATATTCATTGCTTCTTGCTTCAAAAGCAACTTGCTCAATCAAACGTTTTACAAGGTCGCTTACATTTACTTTAGCAAGTTGTTCAGGCAACACATCGGCTTCCTGTTCTGTTATTGCCAACGATGTTTCAATTGTTTTAGGGTAGTGTGTAAGTATCTGGCTTTCTATCCTGTCTTTTAGTGGTGTTACAATGCTTCCGCGATTTGTATAATCTTCGGGATTTGCAGTAAACACAAACAATATATCAAGGGGCATCCGCAACTTAAAGCCACGAATTTGTATATCACCTTCCTGGAGAATATTAAAGAGTGCTACCTGGATTCTTGCCTGTAGATCGGGAAGTTCGTTAATAACAAAAATGCTCCTGTTGCTTCGTGGGATGATGCCGTAATGGATGACCATCTCATCCGCAAAACTTAACTTTAAATTTGCAGCTTTTATTGGATCAATATCACCAATAAGATCCGCAACGCTTACATCAGGAGTAGCCAATTTCTCTCCATATCTTTCGCTGCGATGCACCCAATGGATAGGTGTTTCATCTGCATGAGAAGCAATCAAATCTTTTGAAAATTTGCTTAAAGGTTTAAGTGGATCATCATTGATCTCGCTGCCGGCTACAGTTGGAATATATTCATCCAACAGATCAACCATTTGCCTTGCCATCCTTGTTTTTGCCTGTCCACGCAGTCCTAAAAACAGGATATTGTGGCGGCTTAATAAAGCTCGTTCAGTATCCGGAATTACCGTTTCTTCATAACCTAATATACCTGGGAAAGGATTTTCCTTCTGCCTTATCTTACCAATCAAATTCGCTCTTATTTCATCCTTAATGGTTTTGCTTTCATACCCGCTCTTCTTTAAATCGCCTAATGTTTTTATCTGTTCAATCTTCATTATAAATTTTTATGTAATCAACTATTGTATTTCAATTTTGCTTCATAGGCGTCGCACTCTTCAAGTGTATATCGCTACTCACCTTTTAATCACGAATTACACGAATGAGAAGAAATTCTCAACTGAATTTTACATCCGCACATTTTCATATCTGCACATTCTCACATCTGCACATCAATACACCGTCTTCCTTTTCCCGCTTTCAAAGTCTTTGAAAATAAACGCACCCAACTTATCGAGAGAAGCGAAAAAGGCTTTACCATTATTTGTTTCGGTAAACTCATTAACAAACCGCTGCAGGTAAGGGTCACTTGCAATCATAAAAGTTGTGATTGGTATCTTCAATTTCTTACATTGAGCCGCCAGGTTTATACAGCGGTTCACTACCTTTCTATCTAAGCCAAAACTATTTTTATAATAACGCTTGCCGATCTTTAAGCAAGTTGGTTTACCGTCTGTTATCATAAAGATTTGCTTGTTCGCGTTTTTTCTTCTTCTTAAAATATCCATTGCAAGTTCTAAACCAGCAACAGTATTTGTATGATAAGGGCCAACCTGCAGGTAGGGAAGATCTTTGATTTCTATCGGCCAGGCATCGTTTCCAAAAACAACAATGTCTAATGTGTCTTTTGGATAACGAGTAGTGATCAATTCACTTAAAGCCATTGCGACCTTTTTTGCCGGCGTGATTCTATCTTCTCCATACAAGATCATCGAGTGAGAAATATCGATCATCAATACAGTACTGGTCTGCGATTTATAATCCGTTTCCCTGATCTTCAAATCGTCTTCCTGCATGTGGAAGCTCTCTACTCCATGATTGATTTGAGCATTACGTATGCTTTCAGTAAAGTCAATCTGCTCCATCATATCCCCGAAGATGAATGGGCGTGTTTCGGGATTGATTTCATCACCTCCGCCTGGTTTAAATGTGTTGTGATTTCCCTGTTTGGTTTTCTTTAGTTTTCCGAAGATTTCTTCGAGGCTATTCTTTCTAATCCCTTGCTCAGTTTTTGCGGTTATAGCTATAGTGCCATTAACGGGGTTTTCATCTATGTATCCCTTTTCCTTTAGCTCGTCTACAAAGTCACCAATGCCGTACTCATCATTAGTAAGTTCATATTTCTTGTCAAGCTCGTTTAACCATTGTAAAGCTTCTGCAACATCTCCGTTTGTATGGGTGAGTAATTGCATAAACAGGTTGAGCAATTCGTCAAACTTACTCTTAGCATTTTCGTTCGGGTCGAATTTGAGAAATCTATGTCCTAACATGGCGTACAATTTCGCTAAAAAATGGCAACAACTATTGTAATACTAACTTAAAAAAGGTTCAATGGAAGCAATGCAGATGAACGTACTGCGACGCAACGATGTATCATAGTAGCATTATGCCGGGAACAAACTAATTATACAACATTTACGCCAGCAAAAAGTTCGGGAAAAGAAAACCCCGTAGCTGCTTTCACAGTACGGGGAGAAAACAATACCGGAAAACCAGCACTATTTTTTGCCAGTATCTTCTTGCTGTGTACCATCGGCACGTGGCTGAGGTACAGCAGGGTTTATGTTCAGATTTGTTCCACCTTCTGGTGAACCTTGTGCTCCGCTTAACATTGCCTGCATTCTGTCGAGTGCAGACAGGTATTCTTCCGTAGTTTTTTTATCCATAGCCATCCATTCAGCTTTTGAACCGCTTAGTGAATTGTAGAATTTAAGCTGTTGCTGCAAATCTGTTCTTATAGACTTCGAAACCTTGTTAGCTAAATCTTTTGCATCAGCCCGGTAGCATGCTTCTAAAAATGCAAGTGAGTTACGGTTGTGCTGGTTGCCCCTGCTAATATGACCATAAGGAAAGTTTTCCTGCAACATCATTTTATCAGCCTTCTCCAAAACTTTTCTTGCTTCATCTTTGCGGTTTTTAGCAGCAAGATCAAAAGCAAGCTCAGCATAGGCGCTGCGAATGGAGTTTAAGTGACGGCGATTTTCCTCATCAAAGTATACCCCCGGAATGTTTGCACTTCCAAAGGCAAACTTGTTCATCAGTTTGTCAGCCATCCATTCTGTATTTGTTGTATTATTTACAACCGGTACAAACCTGTATGTCAAACCATCTTTGCGCAAGTAAGCGCCGAAACCTAACTCATCAAAAGGCGAGGTGAAATAAATAGGACGTTTCCATTTATTAGCTGCAATCACATTTAATACGGCAAGATCATTTTTCATCATAATATCCTTCGGAATATCGAAGCGAACTTCCGGAACAACATTATCATCAGGGTTTACTGTGCCGTTCTGTTTTACAAGATTGACATCGACAGGAATAGATACTTTGCGTACGGGGAAAGTATTGATCATGTCTTCGCCCCCTGCTGCAATCATTGTAGCAGGATCTTCTCCGCCTACATAATTCTTCATTAAATCGTAAAGGTCGAAATATTGCGCATTTGAAATACCCGGAACCTCACGATACCTGATATAATCTCTCTTACGACCTTGTATTTGTTCAGGCGACCAGATCACATCAATCGGATCGCTTTGATTTACTTTGTAGCGCATCTGGTTAATGTACCAATCGATACCGAGTAAGCTATAGTTTATTACACGTATATCACGGCGGATGCCTTCAACTTCCTGGGCATACCATAACGGGTAAGTATCATTATCACCAAAAGTGAAAAGAATTGCGTTTGGTGCACAGCTTTCAAGGTAATTTTTTGCAAGATCCCTCGCAATAACTTTCTTACTTCTGTCGTGGTCATCCCATTCTTGGGCGGCCATTAACACGGGAACAGCAAGTAAACAAATTACAGTTGCAATATTTGTTGCAAGACCTACACTCAATTTCTTGTTGAACCAATCTCTAACTTGTAGTACGCCTAACCCGATCCAGATGGCAAATGCATAAAAGGAACCTACATATGCATAATCACGTTCTCTTGGCTGGTTACCTGCCTGGTTTAGATATAGAACAATAGCGAAGCCAGTGAAAAAGAAAAGGAGAAAGGTTACTAAAAAGTCTTTATTGTCTTTTTTATACTGATAAATAATCCCAATAATTCCCAAGATAAAAGGCAGCATAAACAACTTGTTGTGTGCCTTGTTATTTTTACTGCTATCAGGCATTAGGCTTTGATTGCCATACATTAGATTATCAATAAAGGGTATACCTGTTATCCAGTTGCCATCGCGAATGTTACCGGTAAAAACTCCCTGAACATCATTTTGTTTACCTGAGAAGTTCCACATAAAGTAGCGGAAGTACATCCAGTAACACTGGTAAGAAACAAAGAATTTTATGTTGTCACCAAAGTCGGGATCTCTCTCATATTTTCCATCCTGTGTTTTACCTATTCCTAAAAACTGCGCATAATAATCAGCGTGAGCCTGGTCGTTGCTTGCATCCCATACACGGGGAAAAAGCATCATATCAGCATCATCGTAAACATATTTTCCTTCCTTACCATTCTCGATGTATTTGCCTTCACCCTTCATCCATTTAGTAGCTCCTTCTTTATAATCTATTGGGTCAGCAGTAAATTTCTGACCATATAATAGCGGGAAATCTCCGTATTGCTCACGACCTAAATAGCCAACCAAACTCATTGGGTTATCAACGTTATACATATCAACAGAAGGATCTGCACTACTGCGAATCATTGTTGTTATATAAGTACTATAACCTATAAGTACAAAGGTTACGCACCAGATTCCTAAACGTAAAAAGCCCCAGTTGTTTTTGCTTGCCTTTTTTAAGCCAAACCATATAAGTACGCCGAGTAAGAGGAAGAAAACAATAAATCCGCTGAAGAACGGTAATCCAAAACTGTTCACGAAAATTCTGTCAAACAAACCGGCACCTTCAATAGAATATTGAATAACTGCTTTTTGTACTATTCCTGTGATTATACAACCTATTAGGAAAGCCCAAATAGTGCCTCTGCGAGTTGTCTTGTAGCGCTTGTAGTAATAAACCATTACAATGGCGGGGATCGTCAATAGGTTTAATAAATGGACACCTATTGATAAACCCATTATGAAGAAGATGAAAACGATCCACCTGTCAGGGTTTATTCCTGTCTCTTTTTCATGATCAACAGCATGCTCCCATTTAAGGATCGCCCAAAATACTATTGCAGTAAAAAATGAACTTAATGCATAAACCTCACCCTCAACAGCCGAATACCAGAAAGAGTCGCTGAAAGTATAAGCAAGTGCACCCACAACTCCGGCACCCATAATAGCAAATACCTGGTTGTTGTTTAAAGCCTCCGCACCTTTTTGAATAATCTTTCTGGCAAAGTGGGTAATCGTCCAGAATAGAAATAGTATGGTAAACCCGCTGGCTAAAGCACTCATCACGTTTACTGCTTTGGCTGCTGTAGCGGGATTATCTCCAAAAAGAATTATGAAAAAACGACCGATTAGTACAAATAGGGGAGCTCCGGGTGGATGGGGAATTTGTAATTTGAAAGCACTGCTTATAAATTCGCCAGTGTCCCATAAGCTACCTGTTGCTTCTGAGGTTAATATATAAGTTCCGCATGCGATTATGCAAATAATCCATCCAACAATATTGTTTATCCGGTTGAAATTCATCATGGGTTGGTTTTTGAAAAAGACTGGCGAAACTACCTTAAAAAGTGGAAACCTGAAAATCGTAAATACGAATATTCACGTTTTTAATAAATGTTTGATAACCCTTGTGTCGCCGAGTCATTTCCTGTTATCTAACTTAATATGTATATTACTCATCTCAAGAGTAGTATATGAAAAAAGTTATTCCTGTAATTGCAATCCTGGTGACCGTTCTTGCAAATCACTCATTTCATCCACCGGTATTCTCTTCAAAGCATTTTTCTATCAAGCAATTGGCTCCAGGCACCTGGGCAGCTATCAATAACGATAATTACGGACATGCAATTTGCAATGCAGGAATAATTGACCTGGGAGATAAAACAGTCATCTTCGACCCCTTTATGAACTTAGATGCTGCAAGGGATTTGAAGATTATTGCTAAGCAGCTCACTAATAAAGATGCAACTATCATCATAAACAGCCACTACCATAATGATCACATTCGGGGAAACCAACTGTTCCTTCCTGCAAGCATTATAAGTACAGTATGGACACGGGATAAGATAGCGGTTAGTGAACCGGAGGAACTGGAATGGGAGAAAGCAAACGCACTAAAATATCTTGAGCAGAATAGAAGCAAACTTAAAACAGCTATAGGGAAGGATAAGGAAGAAATCCCTTTATGGATCGGTTATTATGAAGCGATGGTAACAAATAACCCGCTCATGAAAACTACCCTTCCGAATGTTACTTTTACTGATAGCCTTTGGATACACGGAACAAAAAAGAGTATAAAGTTAGTCGAGTACAGGAATGGGCATACGGACAGCGACCTTATTTTGATTGTACCAAAGGAAGGAATTGCTTTTATGGGTGATCTTCTATTTGAAAAGCGTCACCCTTACCTGGGTCATGGCGACCCGAAAAGCTGGATGAAACATCTGAATGGTTTGGTCGATGATCCGCGGGTACACAGATTTGTGCCGGGACACGGTGAGGTTACCGATAAGAAATATGTACAGCTAATGAGCCGGTATATTGGTGAACTGCAACAGCTCGTAGCAGACGGAGTTAAACGGCAGCAATCAGATTCAGTTATTAAGGCTACGCCAATTCCAGCTTCATATGCTGATTGGAAGTTTGGAAGGTTTCATAATGCTAATCTTAGCTTTCTTACAAAGTATGTTAGAGCAAATGCAGGGAAATAAGGATGCCGTATTAAGATTACTAAAATAGTATCCGATCCGGATAATCATCAATAAAATGAATAAAAGATTCCTCCGCCTCAACCTTATTTGCATTTTCCTCATTATATTGATGTCGGGGTGTAAGAAGGAACCTACTGAACTTATTGTTGGCACATGGAAGCTTACCGGGTTAACTGCCGATGTTCCTTACGACTGGAACTTTGATGGAGTAATGGAAACAGACTTATATGCTGTTTTTACTGCCTGCCAAAAGGACAATGAGTTAACCTTAATAGTTGGTAGTGGACGGGCAAAGAACGACTGTAATGATACTGGTAGAGATATTCAATGGTTTAAGAACTACGACGTTTCGCGGTTGGAAATATGGGAGTCTACTTTTGCAGGTAAATATGACGTGATGGAATCGACAAGAAAAAGATTGGTCATGCGAAAAAGGGTTTTCCTTAGGGCTGATTACCATACTTACACTTTCACAAGGAAGTAATAATTTTTTTTGAGCAGTGTTCCGTTTTGCTCCTGGTCGGAGTAGGTCGGTTTTTGATGTTAACTTGCATAACTAAAACATCTGTAATGAAACTTAAACTTGTCCTTGTGTTATTTTGCTTCTCAACAATTTCAGCCCATGCACAACTACCAGATGCTGATCATGTAAAGGTTAAAGGTGGAGATGTGAGAATACAACCTATCGCTCATGCAACGATGGTGCTTAGTTACAAAAACACAAACATTTATATAGATCCTACCGGCGGGGCTGATGCTTTCAAAGGACTTGCTGCTCCGAGTTTGATTCTTATTACTGATATACACGGCGATCACTTCGACATCAAAACCCTGGATGCCATCAATGCTAACAAAGTAACTATGGTTGTACCGCAAGCTGCTGCTGATAAACTGCCTGCAACAACAGATAAACGAAAAATAGTTATTTTAAAGAACGGCGATAAGACTAAGCAACAGGGAATTTCTATAAGAGCGATCCCAATGTATAACCTGCCTGAAGAGCCAAAGGCAATGCATACTAAAGGAAGAGGCAATGGCTATGTGCTTACAATAGGTAAAAAGAACATTTATATTTCGGGCGATACTGAAGATATTCCGGAAATGCGTGCTTTAAGAAACATTGATGCTGCATTTGTTTGTATGAACCTACCTTATACCATGGATGTTAACCAGGCATCAGAAGGTGTATTAGCTTTCAAACCAAAGGTTGTATATCCTTACCACTACCGCGGACAAGATGTAAATACTTTTAAAAGCCTAGTTGACAAAGGGAATAAAAACATTGAAGTCCGATTGCTGAATTGGTATCCTTCTGCTAAATAAGTTTGGAATTGATGTTACTTAATGGTGCCCAGGTGACCTCTTGAAAGATTAAACATTACCTGAGTGGATGCACTGCATGGGTTTCATCAAAGTAAATAAAAGCATCATAGCGCTTCTGAATATGCGATGGAACATAGCTTCCTAACAACCCACCTCTCGGATTTGCAACTACACCAATTGCGCGTTGAGTTAGCCATTTTGCAAAGAGCGGGTTATTCGCTACTTCGTTCATTAGGATAATTTTATTACCTCCGCCATCGGCATGTAAAAGATGTTCGATACTCCCTGTTTTTGCAGCAGCAACATTCATAACCTGGTAAGCTGTATCCCATTTCTGCGCAGCAATAACGCTTCCTTTATAAGCACCAAAGCCAACTATAAAAACATCCTTGGGGTAATCTTTTCTAAGCATTTCTCCTATGTTGCTTCTGCCTCTGCCCGGCATGTCGGTAAAACGTGCATCACCAATATGTGTGTTGTGAGCCCATACAAGAATCTTCGATTTAGTTCCATGATGCTCTAATAATTTGGTTACTGTTTCGGCCATATGCCTGACCCTTATGTTCCATGCACCTAAATTGTTATGAACAGCCTCCCTGAAATATCTTTCTCCATTAAATAATACCCTTGAACTTTGCTGCAATAAAAAATTCACTTCTCTGTCTGGTTTGCCTGCACCTTGTAAACGGTTGATTGAAACCCAAAGCCTGTTAACAGCATCGCCGCAATTTGCCGAACCTTTATGTACCGCTCTCTGGTAAGCCATTGCATCATTTCTATAGGGCTGCAGGCACTGTTTTACATTCTGTGCTATTTGTAGTAACGCCCTATCACTCAAACCAGCAATAAGTGAATCAAGTGCTTCTTCAAAACTGTATGCATCTAAACCATAAATGTTTATGTTCTTATTGTAAGTAGCAGTAAATCCATTCATCCATTGCAGTAATTGCGCGAACTCTTTATTTGCCCATAGCCACTGTGGCCATCGGTCGAACTGTTTAAGCAAGGAAACAACTTCGCTACTGTCTTTTTTTTGACCATTAAAT
The DNA here is from genome assembly GCA_036387965.1 of Segetibacter sp. Classification (GTDB taxonomy): domain Bacteria; phylum Bacteroidota; class Bacteroidia; order Chitinophagales; family Chitinophagaceae; genus Segetibacter. The sequence goes on from DASVST010000510.1 coordinate 9,749, forward strand.
AAATCATTGAGCCGGTAAGTATCAGCCCAGTCAGCTTCCAAGGCAACTATATCAAATCCTTTTTCGATGATCAGCCTTTTAGTTATGGCTGCGCGCCATGTATAGTATTCGCTTGTGCCATGACTATCTTCCCCCAATAAAACTAATCGTGAGTTGCCAATTGCATCTAACAATACATCAAGGTCTTTATCACCAGACAAAGGATAGCTGGATATTTGTGCGGCCTTAGTTTTGGGATTTTTTGCTATAGGTTGTGAAGGGATTATTTTATTTGCATTGCATGCGAAGTAAAGGACGGGTATTAAAATAAGAAGTGTAATGAACAGTTTACGCATAGCAATAATAATTACCAAATGCATCAAGATTTAAGCCTAAGTGCTTTTTTCATTTATCTCATTTTTTGCCGCGGTAAAGTTGGGATGATTGTTGAATATAGAAGAACTATGAAAAGAAGTAACATTTGTCTCCTTATATCATTTCTTGTTTCATTGAATGCATTTTCACAAGGAAGGGTAGTGGCAGATATAGGTAACGTAAGGAATGATAAAGGTGTTTGCCGGGCCTGCCTTTTTAATAATCCCAGTTCGTTCAAAGGAGAAGCGGGTGAACCATTTCAATGCGTTGCAGTAGGAATAAAAAAGTCAACAGCGCAGGTTGTGTTTAATAATGTTCCTGCCGGTACTTACGCAATGTTTGTTTTTCATGATGCAAATGGCAACAATAAGATGGATATTAATTTCCTCGGAATTCCAAACGAAGGTTACGGCGCTTCCAAAAATAAGCTCCCTTTTGCAAGTGCTCCCACATACAACGATAATAAGTTTGTTGTTGCTGACAAATCCTTTATAAGGCTAAAGGTTAGGATGAGGAATTTGTAAGGATAGATCACGATAAAAAATTAGGTTTAATACTCGTGTGGAATATCTTTCCATTTGCATCACAGCTTTTCTAAAACTATTATTATGAAAAAGATTGCAATCACATGCCTTGCCTTTACACTAGTACTTGCAGTATCGGCGCAGGAGCAGGTAAAGCCACCTGTCAAGCCAAAGTTCTCCAAAGCTGCTATTCCACCCGATGCACCTGAGGTGCCTCATGCTTTACCGGCTCCTGCCATTGCTACTTTAGATAAGGTAAATGAACTGCTACCAACATTGGATGCGCCATCAACTCCACCTGTACCTCCTGTAGAAAAGATCGGTGAAGTACCACCTGCACCTGATGCACCACCTCCTCCTTTCGATGGTGGAATTCCTGAAGATTACAAAGCTTTTTTAAAGAGAAATCCTACCGTTCGTTCGTTGGGCTGGACTGAAGAATCAGTTATTGTACGGCTTAAAACAGGCAAGAAAGAACGCTATATACTAACGGATGAAAAGAGTATAAAAGAAGCGGAAACAAAGTATGGTGAATTGCCGGAAGCGCCACCACCTCCACCACCATTACCTGCTAAGTCAAAAAGATTGAAATCCTAAAAGAAAAATCCTGCATCTGCTGCAGGATTTTTCTTTTAGGATCATTGATTTTATAATGTGATCGGAATGGCATAATGACTGGAACTTAATAGTTGCCTTTATTCAATTACTGCATGCCATGTCGTGGAATACTCAAAGTACTGCGTCATAGGAACTGAGTTATAATGTTCGTTTAACACAAGCCTGATGTATGTCAAAATGCTTCATAGTTATAACTGTTGTACTACTTTGTTCAAACAATGCAATTTGCCAGCTTTTCATCAAGAATTACTCCTGCACAAGAATTGAGACGGCGGCTAAATTTAAGGACGGCATTAATGGTTGGAATAAGTACCTGCAGCAGAATATCACTATCAGTATTCCTCAAATAAATTGTGCTCCTCCAGGGACTTACAACGTGGAAGTTTTTGTTGTTGTAAACAGGGACGGAAGTTTGACGGGCAAACCTGTTTCAGCGTATGGGTATGGAATGGAGAGCGAATTAATAAGAGTAATTCAGAATTCACCCAAATGGATACCAGCTACTTCAAACGGGAGATTAGTAATTGAATGTTGGTGTCAATCTTTTACTTACATTGTCAATAGTGCCTACTACTAACTAATTTTCCTTAGAGAATCAATAAGGGTTGTTTCCTGCCGCTATGAAAAACTGCCTTTGAACCGAGCGTGGCAACGATGATGCCATGATAACATATGCTCGTTACAAAGAATTAGAAAAAATGAAAAGTGCCAATTTTAATTCTGTATGTTTTAAGCTCTTGACTAATAAAACATCTAAATTGCGTGTTAGTAATTTCAAGCTAATACACATGAAAAAAATCACTTCCTTTTTACTGATAATAACTTTGATTGCAGGCTGCCGGAAGGATACTGGTATTGATGTACCGGAGGGCAGTGAGCTTTTTGTGTCTGCCACAACTGTAGGCAGCTTTAACAAAGAAACCATCAAAGCGTTTGCACAAGCAAGTGGTTACGGTAGCTATACAACGCTATTAAAGTATGATGTTGATTTTCTTAAAATTGTTTATAAGACAACTTATAAAGGAAGTACCATAGAAGTTTCAGGTTTGCTGTGTATTCCCAAAAATATGCCTGTTGCACCATCGTTATTAAGTGCTCAACATGGCACCACATTAACCCAGGCCGATGCTCCTTCAAACTTCCCGTCAACTTTTACCGGGTTTGAATTATTTGCTTCAACAGGTTTTGTTACCGTCATTCCTGATTTTATTGGTTATGGAGTTTCTAAAAACATCAAACATCCATATTACGATCAGCAACTATCAGGAACTACAGTAGTGGATATGTTGAAGGCAGTTAAATATTACCTGAAAAGGGAAAGTATAGCAACAAGCAACAGGCTCTTTTTAATTGGTTACTCCGAAGGGGGTTATGTTACCATGGCTGCTCAAAAAGAAATTGAAACACATGCAGAACACAATTTAAATATTACCGCTGCTGCAGAAGGAGCAGGGGGTTACGATCTGCAGTCAATGTTTAATACAATTGTAAACACATCAAATTATACTGAACCTGGATACCTTGCTTTTATTCTTCAATCGTATAACACCACTTATAGCTGGAACAGGCCGTATTCAGATTTTTTCCAGGAGCCCTATGCATCGCGAATACCATCGTTGTTAGATGGTATTAAAAGCCTTGCGCAGATAAATGCAGGCTTAACTACTTCGATGACAGCTCTTTTAAATCCAACGTTTTATGCTAACCTGAAAAGTACAACAGGCGAGCCTGTGCTTAAACAGGCACTTGCAAATAACAGCTTCTCAAACTGGGTTCCTAAAAGCAGAACCCGCCTTTACCATGGTACTGCAGATGTAACCGTTTTCTACAACACAACAGAAACTACCTATAACAGGTTTAGAGCTGCAGGGGCTACAAATGTTGAGCTTATTACGATACCTAATGGTAATCACCAGACCAGTATTGACCCGATGCTCAGTAATGCTTTTGAATGGTTCCTTTCACTGGATAAATAAATTCGGATTAGTATTGCTTTTTGTTGTTTATTTAGTTAGTTAATAGATGAGGAAAGTTTAAAGCAATTCCCAACACTATGGAAGCTACACACCCTAATTACAGTACGTCAAAAAGTAAAGAAGAAATTTTTGCGGAAGATAATTTTATCAACATGTTGCCGCGTGCCGTAATTCGTCCAAATACACCTGTGTTACTCGATGGAGAATGGAGGTTTTCGCTTGATACAGAGGATAAAGGTTTACAGGAGGCGTGGTATTTACGACATGAGTATATGGATATTGCTCACTGGCCTGGCTCTATAGAACAACATATTATTGCTGCAAAAGGTCAACAGCCCGGCAATGCATGGCAGGATAAAGTTGTTGCGTGGTATGAACGCGATTTTCCGTTGCCTGAACGGGTAAGCGAAGATGGTTCTGTACACAGCATGTTGCAATTAACTTTTGGTGCCTGCGGCTACGAAACACAGGTTTGGTTAAATGGAGTTCATTTAAAAACCATTGAAGGAGAGAAAGTGCATGTGGGTGAATATACATCGTTCTCCTACGAGCTAAACGAAGAAAACCTGCAGCCAATAAACAGGATCACGGTACGAATCGCGGATACAATGGATGCTGATATTCCTCGAGGTAAACAAGAGTCTCATGTGTATAAACGAGGAGGCATTTGGTACCAGACATATACAGGTGCTGTAAGAAGCATATGGCTTGAAGTTGTTGATCGAAACAGGCTTCGTTCTCGCGTTGGAGTTGTTTCTATTGTTGAAGATCGGCTGGTGCGTTTTAATCTTACAACACGTATTCATGATGCTGGCAATTACACCATTCGATTGAAGGTCTATAAAAGAAAGCAGGAGTCGAGAGAACCGATTGCTGTGGATGAATTTAAGTTGACGTTGGCAGCTGG